>CAZLRI010000389.1:0-2532 GCA_964561745.1 uncultured Pseudobdellovibrionaceae bacterium
AGGTCAAAATTATCAGAGCAACAAGTTCACTCGTCAAGAAATTCAAAAGGTAATCGAAACCAATAAGGACAAGTTAATCTTTTTACGAACATTGGAATCCGAGCAGGTTGTTGACGATTTAGCCACAAGATCTATTCTGTTGGAAGAGAAAGGGCTAAACTACGGAATAAATCTTCCAATAATAAGATTTGCCCACAAATCATTTTTGGAATACTTAGTGGCGAGCTATTTAAACGACTCTATCCTAGGCAAGCCAAATGATATGGTTGAGAGTTTTTCAAGAACTATTTCCCAAGAAGTCGCCCAATTCTTAAAAGGTTATATCAATCGTATAAATGATGACTCAGGGCTGCTAACCCAAGCAGTTAAAACTTCAATCGAGGCGTTCAAGCAAAATCAGAATGATCCAACCGTAAGAAGTGAGAGAAGGCGTTTGGCCTCATCTCAATTATGCTACCATATGGGTCATTTTAATTCGCCAAAAATATTCGATTTCCTAAGCAAGCACATCGAAAGAGAATCTGACTTTTTTGTAAAGAGAAGCATAATTATTGGTTTGTCATTTAGCGGACATAAAGAGTACCTGAACCAGTATGTAGACCGCCTTAGAGAGATGAGAAGTGATCAAGTAGAGAATGAAATTAACATAGGAAACCATTTATCATATTTTGGGGATCAACCTTATGATGACTTAAATCCCACTGAGGATCAATTAATTCCGATATGTAGGCATACTGTAGAAAAGTTAATATATCAGCTTGGTACTGAGATAAATAGAGGAAGTTGGCGATTAGATCTTTATACTTTGCTTGATATAGGCAAATTTAGACCAATTTCGCGAAAGGACTTTATCGATATAATGAAAGCAAAGCTTGACGATTTCAAACTAATAATAGATAATTATAAGAACGATTCATCATGCAAGGATTGGCCAGAACTCTTGGATGCTCAAGCCCTAATTTCGAGTATAGAAAACGATAATCTAGATTTTTTCAAGATATCTTGATATTTCGACAACCAAGCAATATAGCGTCAACAAAACCCATCGTCAACCCACCAAAGAATACAAAGGAGATTCGATATGAACAATAAATTCTCGATAATTCCCATTGAATTGGACGATGGAACAGTTGTAAAAATCGAAGTAATCATGATAAACCCTAACGAAGATGTGGGCCTGAAGTTAATACAGTTCAATGAGGTTTCGAAAGTTATTGAAAAAATTTCAAAAACCGTCATTGCGTCATTGAAGAAAGTTTCACCTCAAAAAATTAAAATAGAGCTTGGCGTATCTATAGGAATCGAATCGGGTCAACTGACCGCTCTTCTTACACAGGGTACTGGAAATGCAAACTTCAAAATCGCACTTGAATGGAACGAATCAGATAAATAAGAAATTCAAATTGCACCGTAGCACTGAGTATTCCTAATTATGAGATTTGGAGGAACAATGAACATTGAAAATAAGCAGGTTCTTGTAACAGGAGGAGGGCGTGGCTTGGGAAAAGCCATCGCGCTAGCATTTGCCAAAAAAGGATGCCGTGTTTTGATAACCTATCATCAAGCAAAAGATAAGGCAGATGCTGTAGTGGCTGAAATAAAAGGCTTGGGGGCAAAAGCGGCAGCATATCAAGTCGATGTTAGTAACAAAAATTCACTAATAGCATTGCAGAGACAGGTTAGCAATAAACATGGCAATATAGATATTCTAGTCAATAATGCTGGAGTTATCTTAAGGCCAAGCGAATGGAACTTGATTCCAGACGATTTACTAGATAAAACCATTGATGTTAATTTAAAAGGCCCATTGTTTTGTATGCAAATGTTCGTGCCTGGAATGATCGAAAATAAGTTTGGTCGGATTATAAACTTAACCACCACTTATGCGTTTAATGGTGCCTCTGGTGTAATGGCTTACACAGCAGCCAAAGCTGGCGTGATTACCATTACAACTGCTATGGCAAAAGAACTAGCTCCATATGGAATTACAGTTAATGCAATAGCTCCTGGTAATTTTGATACAGAAATGACCACTTCAGCAGGAAAAGAGGTTATAGACTGGGTCATTTCAACTACACCACTAAAAAGATTAGGAAATCCATTTGAAGTTGGTGAGGCAGCTATTTACCTAGCCGAATCGGATTTCATTACTGGGCATGTCTTGGTTTTAGATGGCGGGCAAATATTGAATATTTAAAATTAATTTGTGAGGATATTAGTTCTCCCCTTACTATTGAGAGGGGAGATTTATTTCGGGGAAGGGAGTCCGTGCGGCGAGGTATGTTGGTAAATCGCCCTTGTTGATAGGCTGTGGGGTGTTAGCCAACAGATTTTTAGCGGATGCACGGATGCCGCTTGGTTGGGCGAGAGTCCGCGCGCCCTCACCCCTAGCCCCTCTCCCGCGGGGAGAGGGGGATGCGTGGGGGAATTTGCGGTTCAAGCGGCTGTCAACGGGTTTTGTCACCCCGCCACACCGTCCTGCGTTCGGTGCAGGGAAGAACGGCGGGGCAGGCGGATGCCGTTTGGTTGGGT
>CAZLRI010000390.1:0-2518 GCA_964561745.1 uncultured Pseudobdellovibrionaceae bacterium
TAGAGATATATGTATGTGAAAAATGCTATTTGGTTCAGTTGGAGGAATTTGAAACACCAGAAAATATCTTTTCATCTAATTATGCTTATTTTCCCTCTTATTCTGAAAGTTGGTTGCAACATTGCAAAAATTATACAGAAATGATGATTAGCCGGTTTGGCTTAAACAAAGACTCGTTTGTAGTAGAGATTGCAAGTAATGATGGGTATCTATTGCAATATTTCAATCAGCACAATATCCCTGTATGTGGAATAGAACCGGCATCAAATAGTGCTGAAGTAGCAATAAAAAAAGGGATACCTACTGATATTAAATTTTTTGATACTTCGTATGCTGAAAAAATGAGCGAAGATGGTAAATTGGCTGACTTGATCATTGGAAATAATGTTTTGGCACATAATCCTAATCTAAATGACTTTGTTGAAGGATTAAAAATTGCATTAAAATCTGATGGTATTATTACGATGGAGTTTCCACATTTGCTCAGACTTATTGAAAAAAACCAGTTTGATACAATTTACCAAGAGCATTTCTCATATTTTTCCTTCTATACTGTACAAAAATTATTTACTACTCATAATCTTGAGCTTTTTGATGTAGAAGAAATTCCTACTCATGGTGGATCATTGCGTATTTATGGGAAACATAAGGAAGACAAATCAAAATGTATTATGAATACAGTAGATGCTCTATTAAAAAAAGAAGAATCATTTGGTTTATTGAATCTGCAAACATATAACAAATTTGGAGAAAAAGTAAAATCCTTAAAGAGAAAGTTGCTTAAATTTTTGATTCAAGCAAAAGAAGAGGGGAAAAGCATAGTTGGCTATGGTGCTCCTGCTAAAGGGAACACACTCCTTAATTATTGTGGAATCAGAACAGATTTTATTGATTATACAGTGGATCTTAACCCTTATAAACAAGGTAAATATCTTCCGGGTACCCATATACCAATTAAATCTCCTGAGAAAATAAAAGAAGATAAGCCAGAGTATATTTTAATTCTTCCATGGAACCTAAAAGAAGAAATTATTGCTCAGTTAAGTTTTGTTCAGGAATGGGGTGGTAAGTTTGTGTTACCTATACCAGATGTTACTATTATAGGAAATGTAATTGCGTGATGAAATTTATAACAACCAGATTTAATGGTGTGTATCTTATTGAATTGGATTGTTTGGATGATGAACGAGGTTTTTTTGCCCGTTCTTTTTGCCAAAAAGAATTCATTAAATATGACCTTAATCCAAATATTGTTCAATGCAATATTTCTTATAATCGAAAAAAGGGAACCTTACGGGGTATGCATCTTCAAACTAACCCCTATGAAGAGACTAAGATAATTCGATGCACACAGGGTAAAATATATGATGTTATTATTGATTTAAGGCAAAAAAGTAGTACTTATTGTTTGTGGGAAGGTTTTGAATTATCGGCAGAAAATAGAAGGATGCTTTATGTTCCAAAAGGTTTTGCTCATGGATTCCAAACATTAGAAGATGAGACAGAGGTTTTTTATCAAATGTCTGAATTCTATTATCTTGAATGTGCATTTGGTGTTCGATGGAATGATGCAATTTTTGAGATAGAATGGCCAATTAATAGCCCTATACTTTCAGAGAAAGATCGAACTTATCCTGATTATTGTAAGCCATAAGGCAGGTAAATGAGTAAAATATTAATAATTGGCAAAACAGGGCAGGTTGGCAAAGAGTTGCTCCAAATATTTGATCCAGTTAAAGTAGTTGCACTTAATAGAGAACAATTAGATATCTTGAAAACTACGGAGATAAGAGATTATATTTTCAAGATAAAGCCTAATATAATCATTAATACCGCAGCCTATCATGATCTTCACCGATGTGAGGAGAATCCTTGCTTAGCATTTAGAGTAAATTGGTTAGCAATAAAAGAGTTGAGTGGCATAGCAAAATCTGTTGGTGCAAAACTTATAACCTTTAGTACCAACTATGTTTTTGATGGAAGTCAGATTGAGCCTTATAAAGAAGATGACCATCCTAATCCTATTCAGATATATGGTATGTCTAAATTAGCAGGAGAAGAGGCTATATTAAAATATTATCCTGATAATTCTATAATCATCAGAACATCAGCAGTATTTGGTGGGCATGGTTCTTTTGAAAAGGGCGGTAATTTTATATTGAATCGTCTACAGGATGCTGACAAAAAAGAGCTGGAGATTGATTCACAGCAAGTTACTTCTATTGCTTATGCTAAAGATCTGGCTTTGGTGATTAAACAATTGGTTAAAAATAATATCGATTCAGGAATATATCATGTAGTAAATGAGGGAAAATGTTCATGGTTTGAATTGACCAACTATGTTTTTAGTTTGATTAATTCTAAATGTTGCTTAAAACCTGTTGAACGACATGGAATAGATGGAAAAGTTAGTCGTCCAATATATACATCTCTTAATGCTGAAAAGATTAGAGGAAAAGGGATTAGTCTGCCTTTCTGGCAAGATGCGGTGAATAGGTATTTAAGAGAGCTGAATTGT
>CAZLRI010000391.1:0-2514 GCA_964561745.1 uncultured Pseudobdellovibrionaceae bacterium
AGGATTTGCATCATCATAGCCGCTTCCGACCATATGGAAATCCATCAATAGCGGCTCTTGGTCCACTTTCTGCGGTGCATCTTCCCTTGACTTTTTTGTCCGAGCGTATGACACAACCGTCTGTTTAAGCGGAGACAATCTTGACAGCAATTCTTTCTGCTCCCCGGATGCGCCCAGAGCACAGAGTAAAAGCCCTGTTACACCGGACTTTGTCGGGAAGTTAAGAGTGTCACGCCTGCCAAATTTGGAATCAGCTCCCCAAGATTGCAAAGGCGACTCTAACCAGAGCAATAAAAAGCTGGTGTTCATTTTTTATTGCCCTCCGCGACCGCTGCCTTAATTGATTCAATAAGGTTATCAATATTGAATTCTGTATCATCTCCAAAATCAAAACTTTCAATCTTCCCAAAAAGAGAACCGGCAAGTTTTTCTTTTTTATCTAAATATTCGCACATTGCTTTTTTGCTGGGTTCCAGAAAGCCGCCGTTTTGAAATTTTACAGAGGTTTCAAATGGTACCTGCAATCGTTGCCCCTTACGCACCAGAACTCTTGCAAATTCCCATGGTGAAGCCCCAGACTGCGATGTTTGACGAGCACCCGGAACAGCCACAAAAAGTGCCTTCACAAAGGTTTCAATAGCCTCCGGAATATTATGTCCGCCTAATGTCTGGGAAAGTTGACCAACATTTAAGCTAATATACCGGTAATAGGTTGCGGAATTGAATTCTAAACTCCCCATGTGGGCTGATCCGGGCTCTTTGGATTCGTCATCCAATGCGGTGAAAAATTCAACTTCATTGGTAACCTTGTGGGTAGAGATGGCATGGGCAAATGACGCAGCGGCTTCAACATTTAAGGTTGCCGCCTGTGCTACCATTCGGCCAAAAAGGGCGATGTCCAAAGCGTCTATGTGTTCGTTAACCTTGCCAATGCTCTCCTCAAGTTCCTTGGCTTGTTTTTTTGCGTCTTTTTGTTTGATTACCAAATCAGGATTAAACCCGTTGTCCTTAAATACATTTGCTAAAATAGTCACTTCTTTAGGGCTTAAAAACAAAAGGGTATCTGTCTTTTCACTACCTGCTGCTTCTTCCTCTCCGGAATCTTCTGCAATCTCTTCGCCAGTATTGGCTATCTTATCCTTACTCGCCTTTTTTTCGGACACTTCCTTTTTCTTAATAAAGATTTGCTCGATCTTATCTCCGCATGCCCTCGCCTGTTCTGGCGTTGCGTTAAGAGCTTCGCACGCTTTGGTAATAATGTCCGAAATATGCTTTGTGCGTATTCCCATGTTTGCACCAAACTCCCTCATCGCCAGACGGACATACCGCTTCCAACACTGACTGCTGACCCGGGAGCGAGTAGTTCCGCCTACCATCGCTGTTTTAGGGGCACCGACATCATCCCGATTTAAGCAGGTAACCGGAAAAGATTGTAAAATATGAAACTCTACACTGATATTTTGATATTGTTTTTGATTCATTTGTTCCTCCTGATATAGTTTTTATTTTTGTTTCTGAATGGGTACAATCTGGAGCAATCCAAAGCCAAACCCCTTTGCCCGTCCAATACCCTGCTCAAAACTCTTTATGAAAGCTTGTCTGTCAATTACTTTGAGCTTTCCGATAAAAGTTGCCGAACTATGTGTGTGAGCAAATATTGTTCCCTCCTTATTTTTATCAAATTTTTGCACGCCAATGCGGGTAACTTGCAAACTGTCTGGTTCAACTTCAAAACCCAATGCCGGTGCTTTCTGGATAAACCATTTATGCAAATTTTCCATGCCACGGATAGGCATTGTTTTTTGAGTTGGACCGTTTCTTTGAGTAGGGTTTAGAATAATTTCAAACCCATAATAAGCCCACTCTAAAAAAGACTCCGGTATTTCTTTAGAAACAATTTCACCAAATTCAGGCGATGCAGGCTTGCGATTGGAAAGAATCAAGATTTGACGGCAATTCCAATTACCACCTTTATCGGCAAAAAGAAAATCCCGTGTCTCGTTATCTTGTTTAGGGAATAAAGAATAAACAATCTTGTGAATACTGTACGCATCTTTAATCTTCTTGCAATCTTCACGATTCAAATTAAGCACTGAGGCTATCATTTTCCCTCCTTCCATAAAAATCAATTGCCCATTCTTGTTTTTTTCCGTCGTTAAACCATAGAAGTTCATTGAGCAATTGCCCATAACTTAAACGAACACCGCGAGATGCAATTAAACGGAGTAGCGGTCTTAAAATACCGCAGGCTTCTTCCCCTGAATTGCAAGCGAGCAATCGTCGCAGTTTTGATTTTGCGGCATCTGATTTATTGCCGTCGTCATAACATGCCGCAATCGCTTTGCCAATTCCCATAGTTCCATCTGTCTTAGGCTTAGCGAAGGCAATGGCTGCTGCCACTGTCGCGAATGGACGCAGTTCCCAATCCTTATCAATATCGCACCAACGAACCAAATGCTCCCATGACTGGTATTCTGTAGCTGGATTGTTTGCCCGGCGCAGAGCCGCACCAAA
>CAZLRI010000392.1:0-2513 GCA_964561745.1 uncultured Pseudobdellovibrionaceae bacterium
GCTTTTATCACTTATCTTCTCCTTATGCTAGATGCCCTTCGGCAAGCGCTTACGTATTATTAATGAAGATGCGCCTTCTCCAACACGCGAAATAAATCAAGGCCGCAATCAAACAGGAATAGTCAATGCCCTAAATTTGTGGGCCAGAAACGTTACTTCATCAGGATTATCTGCAGAAATCTCTGTTTCCAGGACTATAGAATTATTGGGTTTGATAGATGGTTTAAGTGAGACCCAGATTCCTTTGGATTTGGATTTTGCTCCAGAAGACCTGGTTGGTTTTTGGCACCAGCGTTTGCAAACAATTTTAGACAACACTGATAATTTAGGCGAGCGCGCGTTATATGATCGTTTGCATTATCAACTTTTGCGAGCAGGTTTGGAAATTAATGAAGCTGCGTTTCAAGATGATTACAGTGCAGCCAGAAATGAGTTGGCAACCACGGCTGAAGCTATTCGCGAAGATATAGATTCTGCGCCCAATGCAGCAGCTCGTTTGGCCCGTTTGCGCGGTGTTGCAGACATGTATCGTTTGCTTCAATCTGATTTAGAAGTGGGTCAAGATTTTCAAGCTGCTTATCAGCAAGCCATGAATCACTTGCAGGCTTTCTTGCGTTCAGATGCACTTCCTTTTCCAGCCAGAGTGGATGCTTTTTATGACACTGCGGTTCAGGCAGGCCGAGACGGCAATGAACAAGAAATGATTGCCATGATTGCAGAACTGCGTAGTTGGGCTGAAGGGGGCATGCGGCTTGTTGAAAATTCTGCCGCTGATTTAAGCATGTATCTAATTTTCATCTGATTCACCAAAGACCTCTTGATACCGACCATCAAGTAATCAGTATCGACTGACTTTATCAGCTGAGATCACTGTTTTATAATCCTCTGACAACATCGTGCCATGACGCACAACTTTAATATCATCAAGCTGTTTTGTACGATCTGGAATAAGCGACACATCTGATTTATACTGATAACAAGGAGCGAAATCTGGATTATCACAAATACCTTTATTATCTTCATAGGTATCTATAGCAAAAACAAGTTCAAAATTGCTATTGATGATTGTCACCAACGACAAAAAAGATATCGTATATCCCATATGGATATCTTGTGTATTTAACCAAAAACCAATCTGATCATGTCCTATAAAAACAGGTGTGATTTCTGGCTCTGTGCCATTAAGCCCCACATCATCAATAAATGGTTGTTTTATCACAAACTGCCACCCATCATGATTTTGAACCAATACCGCACCACCTAATATCACAGAACAGGTATGACATCCCCAGCCTCTTTTAATCCATTCAATTGGTTTGCTCTGAGTTAACACAAAACAGGTCCATTGCTCCTTAATCTCCTGACACTCTTTAAGCAACACTGATGACTCAAACTGGGCTAACTTATTATCCCCTTCCCATCCTGCCCAATCCCGCCATAATGCCTGATCTTTTATGCGATCCCATTTTACACCCTTATCATTTGCAACACCATGATATATGGCTTGCAAAACAACGTTATCTGTTAAAAGACCATTAATCACGGGCATCTCAAAAAAATCAGGTCCACCAATATATAAATATCGTTTAATGTGAAAATAAACTCCATTCAATTGAAGCCCTTGAGATGACGTCACGTAAACGCGTGGCACTTGTGATACCCATTCTGAATAAAGATCTTTAACCATCACGATACCTGGAACAAGGGTCTTTTCTTGTCGTAATAAAATTTTCTGATCACCGGATTCATTTTTTTCTTGATACAGACGAATTAAACTATATTTTCCAGATATCTCTTGAATACAATGAATATTGGGACCAAAAATAGTGGGGCCAACCTGTGGATCGATCAATCTGAAAAAATTCCACCAACCAAATACACTTAAAAAGATTGAAAAAATAACAAATGGAGCCAATACAACCACCAACACAATCCTGATCCACTTGCGATAAAATAGAACTCCAATAATAAATAATACAACAGGGATTAAGACAACAAACAACTCAAACAAATGATTCAACCAAGGAAAAGAAAAACGAACAAACGGAAACATCGAATTCAATAAGCTCAATCCATAAAAAATCGCTAATCCACCTATTATTTTATTTTTGCGATTCTTTATCATAAAAATTCTCTAAGTTGAATACGAAACTTTTTTCCCATTCTCGCAGGATGATAGGATTGCTTGGCTCGTCGCAAACCAGCTAAGCCCAGATCCTGCTCACGATTGATCCATTGAAATTGTTTATCCAATGAAGCAGCAAAACGTTGGTTTAAAAATTGATAGATTCCTTTATAATCATCCTTTCCCTTTTCCATATGAATGACATAGGTATTATGATTTAATGCCTCACCTGCAGTTACACCAACCACATGATCTTGATGTCGAACCACCAATCCCTCAAAAGCCATGATCTCAAAGTAAGATAACATGCGAGACACAGCCTCGATATAATATAATATAATAGGAACTTTCTAAAAATGATAAAATTATATAAGCAGCGAAATCATTC
>CAZLRI010000393.1:0-2505 GCA_964561745.1 uncultured Pseudobdellovibrionaceae bacterium
TCACTGAACGAATGACCGCGATTCTAAATTCAGTTTCTCAACGGGTCGAAAAGTTAGTCCCGTCAGGGCGATTTTACGTTGTTCTATATGACTCGAAGAAAAAGGGACTCAGTTTTCCTTTGGTTCGAGATGGCGTAAAAGGTTTATCAACATGGGATGTTCGGCCCTGCGGATCGGATGACACTTTGCCTGATCTCGTTATTGTAAAGGCGAAAAGCATGCTTTATGAAAACGATCTCCTGTCCCGTTTTGAAAATGGGGAGATCCACTACTGGCCTGACGAGAAAAATATTCCTCACTCCTGGTTGGGCGTCCCATTGGTTGCAGGTGGACAGGTGCTGGGTGCGCTGGTGGTCGAGAGTTGGCAGAAAACCTATTCATTCAACAAGAACGATGAGACCACATTGGCAACGGTAGCGCGTCAGGCGGCTATTGCCCTTGAGAATATTCGCATCTATGAGCAATTAGAAATTGCAAATGAGCAGTTGAAGCGCAGGGCAGATAATTTAAGGGTACTTAACGACGTTGGACGGCAACTCGCCAGTGGATTAGTGAAACAGGAAAAGGAAATTCTGGATTTAACTCGGGATGGTATTGCCAGGCTTCAAATGGATACGCGCGATATGTACATCGCTCTTTACGATCCCGATCCTGATAGGCCGGATACAGCGGAAGAAATTTATGGGACGCTCCGTTTTGCTTTGGAGTTTAAAGATGGAGAGCCGATGCCAGCTCAAAGCCGCCTTGCCAAAAATGGATTAGCCGAGGTCGTCATTCGCACAAAACAGTCCTTCCATCCCCCCGATGTTCAAAAGGCTCATGTTGAACTCGGTCAAACACACAACAGACCAATTCCACGCGCTTGGCTAGGGGTTCCAATGATTTCGGAGGGTCAAGTGTTTGGTGTGATTGTCCTGCGTAATTATAAATTTGAAAAGGCATTTACATCAGATGATAGAGAAATACTTGAGATTCTAGCTGGGCAGGTTGTTGCAGCATTACACAGATTGCGCTTATATCAAAAAGAAAAGCTAGCTCAAGAACAAAGAACCGCCGCTGAAAACATGGCGATTATGGGCAGTGTAGCGGCAGAATTTGCTCATAAAATGAACAACCTTGCGGGGACCATTCCCGTAAGAATTGACATGGCAGAATCCCTACTAGATGCTGATAATCCTAAAAACGTAAAAATTATCGAACATTTGAAGAAAATCCGAAACGAAGCCGATAACATTCTCTCGGCAGCGAAGGAAATAAGGGAAAGCTCTGAGCCAAGAGTGCCGGAAGAAATGGATGTATATAAACTGATCGAAATTGCTATTGCAAGGGCAACAAATACACAGCAAAATGTTCAAAATAAAGTTGAAATTTTGAAAAAATTTGCAGAGGATTTACCTTCTATTAAGGCTGAGAGGAATTCTTTTTTGGATACTTTGACAAGCATTATTAAGAATGGCCTCGAAGCGATTGATGTTCAAGGAACTGTAACCATCTCAACACGCCGTGCAAAACAGGCCGAAAAGGATTTTATAGAAATAGAAATATCCGACACGGGTAGAGGTATTTCGCCTTCGGAGCTATCCAAGATCTTCGATCTTTTTTATACAACCAAAAGTGGAAAAGGATTAGGCTTTGGACTTTGGAGAGATCGAACGTTCATTAAACGGCTTGGTGGAGAAATTGATGTCGAGAGTGAAATGGGCAAGGGTTCAATTTTTACCATTCGTATCCCTGTCAATACGAATTCTTGAGTTCACATGATAAAGTCGATGAAAAAATGTTCCGTTCTAGTAATAGATGATCAGGAGAACTGGCGTGAATTGCTGGTTGACTTGCTTGATGATCAATTTGATGTAAAAAGTGCCAAAGATTACGAAGGCGCTTTAGAAGTGATTCAAAACCAAAATCCTCCATTTCATGTCGTGGTAACTGATATGCGCCTTAAAGACGAAGAAGTCGGTAATGAGGATGGATTAAGATTAATCAAATATCTGAACGAGCGCGGGGATGAAACCAAAACTATTGTGGTTACCGGCTACGCCACTCTTGATACCGCCAAGAGGGCATTATCTACTCTTGCCGCTTACGATTACTTAGAAAAGCGACCCTCTGACGGTGCATCTTTTAATATCAAGGAGTTTCAGCAAATTGTATATCGTGCGGCTCAAGATGCTGAAGAAAAACGTCCGGAGGGATTCGCAGACATTTCCCATACTATCCTTGTGCTCGAACCTAATCAAGTTCAGCGCTCAAAATTGGAAGACATATTGGTAAAAGATGGATATCAAGTTACAGCTTTGCAAGATGTAGAGAAACTGGACGGCCTGTTTAATAACGCCGATAGTGATTATGCCTTGATAATTGTGAATGAGTCTTTGGCTATGGCTGAAGTACTTGAAAAAATACAGCGTTTATGTCCCAAAGGGAAAATTATCATTCTTACGCTACATGACGTTGGCAAAATTATGAACGTGATGCTCGAATATCCAATCCTGACCGCGTTTG
>CAZLRI010000394.1:0-2500 GCA_964561745.1 uncultured Pseudobdellovibrionaceae bacterium
TGAAAAAAGATGTTAGTGTTTTGAAAAAAGATGTTAGTGTTTTGAAAGAAGATGTTAGTGTTTTGAAAAAAGATGTTGGTAATTTAAAAGAGGGTGTGAGTAATTTGAGAACTGACATGTATGAAATTAGAGATGAACTAAAATGCGAAATAAAGGATACGGAAAGACGTCTTTCTGATAAGATAGATGTTATTGGTACCCGTTTTGATGAACACGAAGCAAAACCAGCCAGCATTGCTCATCCTTCTGCCTAAAGTTATCAATTATTAAGTTATTACAAAATGAGTTTGTTCGATAATCTGAATAAAATCCTTGTATTTTATGCTTCAATTCGCTATGCACGCTTAGATTTTTGAAAGCATTGAAATCAGGGCGGCTGGCTCAATCGGCAGAGCAACAGACTCTTAATCTGTGGGTTCCGGGTTCGATTCCCGGGCCGCTCACAAAGATGGTCGGCAGCAACTATTCCGGCCGAAAGTAACCCTCAAAATTTCATTTACGTACGTTTTTATATAGCGATAGCTTTACTCTAAAACGTGTATTTGTAATAAAAAGGATGATTATGAAGCTTACAGTTATTGGAACAGGATATGTTGGATTGGTTTCTGGCGCGTGCTTAGCTGATGTTGGCAATCATGTGTGGTGTGTGGATAAAGACGTTGGAAAGGTCGAAAGGTTGAAGCAGGGGATAATTCCAATATATGAGCCGGGTCTTGATGAAGTCGTAAAAAGAAATTTGAAAGAAGGACGTTTGTTTGTAACTACAGATCTTAGAGATGCTGTTAATAAATCAGATATATGTTTTATTACAGTTGATACACCTCCGGGAGATGATGGAAAAGCAGATCTTACAAATGTTATTAAAGTAGCAGAGAGTCTTGGAGATATTATATCTTCATATAAGATTGTTGTTACAAAAAGTACTGTGCCGGTTGGTACAACAAACAGGGTTAAGGAAGTAATCAGTAGTAGGTTAAGGCAGCGTGGGCTGGATCCTGATAAGCTTATTGATGTTGCGTCAAATCCGGAATTTTTAAAAGAAGGTGATGCAGTAAAGAATTTTATGAAACCTGATAGGGTTGTTGTTGGTGTTGAAAAAGAATCTGTAGGGCAAGCGCTGCATCAATTATATTCGCCGTTTATGCGCAAAATGGATCGTTTTTTTCAGATGGATATTATGTCATCTGAGCTTTCAAAATATGCGGCAAATGCAATGCTGGCTACGCGGATTTCGTTTATGAATGAAATGGCGCGTCTTTGTGATAAAGTTGGGGCTGATATTAATCTTGTTAGAAATGCATTAGGAAGTGATCCAAGAATTGGTGCAGATTTTTTGTATGCAGGACTTGGTTATGGAGGATCATGTTTACCAAAGGATACAAAGGCAATTATCAATTTTGGGCGCGAGTATCATGAAAACCTTTCAATTATTGAAGCAGCTGATAGAACAAATGACATTCAAAGAAAATGGTTTTGGAATAAAGTGGTTAAGTATTTTGGAGGAGAGGAAAAATTGTCAGGTAAAAAGATCGGTGTATGGGGAGTTGCATTTAAACCAAACACAGATGATATGCGTTTTGCGCCAGCATTGGACATAGTAAACAGCATTATTGCCTGTAATATTTTTATTTGTGCATGTGATCCAGTTGCAAAGGATAATGCAAAAAAAATATTTGGTGATAAAATTAGCTGGAAGGAAAATCAGTATGATTGCCTAGATAATGCAGATGCTTTGATAATTTGCACTGAATGGCATGAATTCAGGAGTCCTGATTTTGACCAGATGAAAAAACTTATGAAACATCCGGTTATATTTGATGGTAGAAATTTATATGATCCAGATGTTGTTAGGGAAAAAGGTTTTGATTATATCAGCGTAGGAAGAGATGGTCGGCATTGTGCAAAATAGCGAGGATTGCTTTGTGGATGAAACAGCACAAACAATTTCTGAAGAACAAAGGCTCGCATGGTTTGTTATACAAACCAAGCCAAACCTTGAGCTGGAAGTTAAAGCTCGGCTAATACAAGCCGGGCTTCATGTTTTATATCCCCGCATAAAAACTTTTATCAAGAGAAAGTCAGGTCGGACTGAAAGATTAAGGTCATTGTTTCCATCATACATTTTTGTGCAAATAAATTTAGACACTACAGAGATATTTCACATGCTGAAATACACAAGGGGTGTAAATAAAGTGTTGGGCATTGGTGATAAACCGCATCCGATTCCTGATAAAATGATTGAAATTATTATCGAGCGTTTAGATAAACAAGATGTGCTTGATCAAAAACAGACTTTGCAAAAAGGGGATAAAGTACGACTGACAAAAGGACCATTGCAGGATCTTGTTGGAATTCTTGAAAAACCGATTTCTTCTGCTGGCAGGGTAAGGGTATTGCTGGAAGTAATGAATAAAGTTGTTAGGGTGGAAACAACATGTCATGATATTGAACGTCTTTAAACCCCTGTAATATCATGTAGATACTTTTTTTGTTGCATTCT
>CAZLRI010000395.1:0-2493 GCA_964561745.1 uncultured Pseudobdellovibrionaceae bacterium
TTGAGTTTTTGAAACAAGATTCTGTTGATTACAAACACTTGTGCACGCCTTTTTTGAGATTTTAAAGATGCCTAGTGTTTGTTCAACAGAAGCTTGTTTGAGTTTTTGAAACAAGATTCTGTTGATTACAAACACTTGTGCACGCCTTTTTTATTCGTCGATAGTCATTAGTATTTAGTGGTTAATTTCAGATTTCAAATCTGAAAAAATGGAGTTTTAACTACTATTGCTTCTCTAAGTGCTCCTCTAATGTCAATGAAAAATTTCTTGTTTATATCTGAAAAATTCTTTTCTACATATCCAATGCCGATCGGCTCTTTTAGAGAAGGAGACATAGTGCCGCTTGTTACATAACCAATATTTTTATTTTCAGTAAATATTTTACATCCTTCTCTTGGAATACCCCTGTCTATCATTTTAAATCCAATAAGTTTTCTTTTCATTCCCGCTGCTTTTATTTTTATAAGAGCATCTTTCCCAATAAAGTCGCACGGTTTGTCAAGTTTTACAACCCACGACAGACCTGCTTCCAGAGGATTTGTTTGATCAGTTAGTTCATGACCATATAAGCTGTATTTCATTTCTAACCGCAGGGTATCTCTTGCTCCAAGCCCAATGGGGAGGACTCCCTCTTGTTTGCCGTGCTCGATAATCTCCTGCCAGATTTTTGGAGCTGATTTTGGTGAACAGAATATTTCAAAGCCTCTTTCGCCTGTATATCCGGTTCGTGCAATAATGCAGTTGCTTTCATTGCAAATAGAACCTTTTTTGAAATGAAACTGCTCAATTGAACTCAGGTCAATGTCTGTTAACTTAGATAAAATCGCATCTGTTTTTGGTCCCTGAAAGGCAATAAGGGCAAAATCTTTGCTTTTATCTGAAATGCTTACGTTGGTGTTTTTCTGTGACAGAATCCAGTCAAAATCCTTTTTTGCATTAGCAGCATTCACAACCATTAAAAAATTGTCATGGCTGAATCGATATAGAATGATGTCGTCTATTACAGTGCCGCGTTCATTCAAAAGCATTGAATATTGTGCCTGCCCATCAACAAGGGTTGCTGCATTATTTGCTGTAAGATAATTTACTGTTTCAAGGGCTCTCTCTCCTGAAAACTCAAATTCCCCCATGTGTGAGACATCAAATAAGCCAGCTGCTTGCCTCACAGCATTGTGCTCATTTATTATTCCACTATATTGTATTGGCATTTGCCAGCCGGCAAAATCTACGATTTTTCCACCAAGTTTGACGTGTTCGTTATATAAAGGAGTTTTTTCTGACATATTATGACCTCCGGATGAAGAGTAGACCTCTGACATTATTGCTTGGTAGCTGTACCATTTAGGGTTCGCAAATACGCAGGCTGAAGCCTGCGGCTACCATGTGTATGTACTTACATTTAACAAGCACTTGGCAATCTTTTATATTTTCAAAATCAGTGTGCACAAGTGTTTGTAATCAACAGAATCTTGTTTCAAAACCCAAACAAGTTTCTGTTGAACAAGCACTTGGCAATCTTTTATATTTTCAAAATCAGTGTGCACAAGTGTTTGTAATCAACAGAATCTTGTTTCAAAACCCAAACAAGTTTCTGTTGAACAAGCACTTGCTACTCCAGAGTAGTGAATGTGTCAATATTATGATTGAATTATAGATGGAATTGTTATTTATAATCCCTAACCAATAATCGGAGGGAGCTTGAAGAAGATTACAAAGGAATTTTTAGCAGAGAAATATGATGAATTGTATAAAAAGGCAGTTGAGTTGCAAAAAAAATATTCGCCTTGCGGATTTAAAAAAAAAGGTGGCAAGACAACTTGTGTAGCTGGAAGAGATGGAAAAAACTACTGCAAGGAAAATCCAAATGACAACTTTTGCTGTGATGGATGCAGATATTTAGGTGCAGACGGCTGCACTACAGAAGCATTAAGATGCCAGATATGGTTTTGCGGTTATCTGTATGAGAATGGATTGGATTCAGAATTAAAAAAAGAGCTGGACCAACTTGTTAGCGAAACATGGGATTATGGCTTTTTTGTGTTCAGAGGTTCGAAACAGGATAATTTATATGAAGCTTATTATAAATTCGGACTTTTGCGCACTATTAGGTTTTAAATAATGAAATTATTTTTTATTTGTTGCTTTTGATAAAAACGATCGCAGATTCAGATTGGAACTTAAAGTTCTGCTTGTGGATTAAGACTATAAGCTCTATCGATCTGTTCTCTTGCCAAATCATCATCACCTATTTCTTGTAAGCAGTAACCCAACAACAGATAAATCTTGGCAAAACCATTTGGATCTTGTTGAACACGGGAATCATTGTAGTGCTCTGGAATAAGATGAGATAGGATATTGCGAGCCTCTTCATATTGATCAGACTCATAGAGATAATATGCCAATGCGTACTGAATGGCTGGTTGATTGGAATTCAATCGGCTAGCGCGAGTTTATTAAATCTATATGGTGAGGGTTCGGCAAAACCACGTGGAT
>CAZLRI010000396.1:0-2481 GCA_964561745.1 uncultured Pseudobdellovibrionaceae bacterium
ATTTGTTGTTGCTCCTAAAACCACAGCTGCTTCCACCGCAGCCGGGGTTCCTGTCTTGATTGTATCCGCTGTCTTCTGAAGTTTCTTAATCTTCTCAGCGATCTCAATACACCGAGCTATCACGTATGCAAGAACAGGTGGAAACCACAACCATTTCGCATACTTTATAATAATGCTAACCATTTTCCCATACTGATAGATAATTGCATCATTGATAACTGCAATTGCCATCAGGGAACTTGCCTGAACAAGCGCACCATCCCTTGAGGCTACATCGGCCGCCACCTGCATCTTAATCCTTTCCTTGGTGAAGATACCGATATTGATGCTTAAGAGGATTGCCCCAATCATAAAAATGACCAGGACCGGCATCGCTACCAGAATCTGACCTTTTTTTCTCATTTTTACTCCATCGTCATTCCGCAGGAAGAGGTTAAGGCAATACTCTTGGTGGGGGTTAAACGATAAAACTGCTTCAATAAAGGAATTGGCATCGGTTTGTAATAGATGGTCATCGTAACTTTTACTTTATCGCCAAAGGACAACCCGTATGGGTTAGAATCATATTCTATCTTATAATAACCCTGTTTTTCATCAAGGTCTTTCCAGATTGCCTTAAGGAATGCTTCAGCGGCAGCTCCCACTTTATTGCTATCCCCTCTCGTTACAATGCATTCACGGCAGGCAGAATAGGTGGCTAAATTAAGGGTTGATTTGGCATTACTCAAGAGGGTCAAATGAAGAGTAAAGAAAATAAAAGCAAAAAAGATAAACATCACAAAGGAAGTTTCAACCAATGCCTGCCCAGATTGAGAATTTATTTTAGTATATGAAATTTCAAAGTTACCCCCCACCTATCTCCTCCCCCAGCCCCTCACCTCTTATCCTCTCCCCTTGAGGGAGAGGAAGGGAAGGAGAGGGGTATAATTTAATATGTATAGGGGTTTTTAAAGGTGTTGACGAAGTTGTTAAATGCGCCCTCATATCCTCTGTGAACATAATAGGCAACGGTGGTCAGAATAATGACAAAAACAACCATCAGCAATACATATTCAACAAGAGCCTGACCACGTTTGTTTAAGAAAATTCCGTTGTTGCGGGTTTGATAAATCAAACCCCTACTTTTTTTCTTCCAATTTTTTCTTAAATTCATCTATTATTTGTTTTTTTCTCTCTTCATCATCCACATCTTTCTCTTCTTTCTTCTCTTCTTCATCTGAGGAAGAAACTCTTTTACCTTCAATATAGATCACCGGATATCCGTATCTATCCTTTTTAGGTAAGGCTTGATATTTCACGGAAAGCTTTCCCGGAACAAACTCAAGGATTCTCTTAAGAGTTGCGTCTTTTATTCTTTCAAATTTAACATCTCCTCTACTGCGTAAAATAAGCTTCAATCTTCCCTTCTCTTCGGCAAAGGCAAGGATTAAAGCCTCCTCAGGCTTAAGTTTTAATGTAATTGTAGGAGCCTCCGTAGAAAGGGCTTCTCGTGCCACTCCTTGAACAAAACCTCTGGGTCCTGCTAAATCAGATGTATAGGTCTTGGGTACGGTTTGCTTCCCTACCGCCAGCACAATCACATCTTGAAGAAGAAGCTTGGTGAGAGATTCTGTGCTACTATAATCCTTTCCCGGTACATCAAAACTGATCAAGATATCAACGCTATCCCCTGGCTCAATAAGACCACTAACTCCGCTCACATCATCTACACGGATGGTCATTGCTCGCTCACCAGAGAGCAATGTTTGGGAAAGATTTACTTCTTCCTCGATTGCGATATCGGTCCAGATAATGTAGCCTCCCTGTTTAATATCAAAGGCGGCCTTTTGTCCCAGAATGTAGTCTTTGTAATCAGGTCTTATTGCATTTTCAGGAACATAGTTTGCTGGCACCGAATGAACCTTCAGCATGCCATCGGTGATGGTTGTGCCTTTTGAGATATTCTTGACCGGTGTGAGGACAGAAATTTTTTCTCCCCCGGTTGCAAGAGCGATATATCTCTTCATGTAGAGCTGCGCCAGGACCGTGGCGAAAACGGCCAATAGTATAGAAACAAAAAGAATTCTCAAATAATTACTTTTAAAAAGTTTATTTTTAGCCATTTCTCCTCCTATTATTTCCCCTTTTCTGCACCGATCAATTTGCGCTTTGCCCAGATATAATTTTTATCTGTGGGTTCTGGAACAAGACGCATAATTCTTCTTAAGATCTTCTCCATGCTGTCTGCTTGACCTGTTTGATGAGCAACAAATGCATTATTTTTTAAATAGTTTAGTCTTGCATCAAGTTCCTTTTGCACTGCGTTTAATCTATCTTTTGCTCTTTGATAAACCGGCGGTTTTGGAGTTATATCTTCTAAAGACTCAACTATCTCTTTCCAGAGCATCAAGGCGCGATAAAGATTACCACTGTCTAATCTGCTTTCCTCGTAATAATGTTCAGCGAGCTCAAACCGATCACTTGCTTCCTGGACCGTAATCG
>CAZLRI010000397.1:0-2476 GCA_964561745.1 uncultured Pseudobdellovibrionaceae bacterium
TCCAATGTAATTCTGCCTCGCCTCAAGAGCTCTTGCTTGCATAGCGGGCTGGTCGTAAGCCTAAGGGCTTGTTCAGGCGTTGCGGGCGGGTGCTGGATCTAGGCTTTTTCAGATTTTTTAGATTCTCGTGTCAAGCACGAGAATGACAAAAAAACCACGCCCATCACTCATCGCCCAACGACTACTTAATTCCTCTTAAATATTGAATCAAAAAAACCTGAGATCTTTTTGATCTCATGCGCTCCGATCTGTTCTGTTTTTGACAAAATCTCTTCACTGATTCCATTATCTTCCAGTATGCAGATGATGTTTGCCAATTCCTTCTTAGAGTTAAAAATAGGATAAAATATACAGTTGCTGCTGTATTTCAATGGTTCGATAAATTTCACTTTTTTTCTGACAACGCTCTTCTTTGTTTTATCAATCTCTGAAACAATATCGTTCCATGAAAGATCAACGATCTTATCAGCAATATTTTGATTCAATAGATGATTTATATCTGTTTCAAGTTTTGATAAAAGGTTCTTGCTGCAAAAAGTTATTGATCCCATGGTGTTAAGGACAAGTATCTTAATCTTTATATTATCTACAAGAAAATGAGCAAGGTTGTTAAGAGAACTTATCTTTAATGTCTTTAATTCATTCATACTATTGAGCTGAAAGAAAAGGGCGTTTATCCTGCCGCCTAGTTTGCCAAGCCTTGAGAGAGCCTGATGTGTGTGCTCAATATGTCCTTCGCGTTTTGTTATGTCGATGATTTTATCAATCTCTTTTAAAACTTTTCTGCTTTTTAGAGCTGTGATGGTTAACATAACGCCAAGAAGCAGTGTGAACAGCGCAGTAAGATATATAAAATTTTCAGTATAGAATTTAAGTTTAATGTCTTTGTGTGTGTTTAAGGAATTTATAATAGTAACTCCATAAGTGCCTAAAACAATTATCGGCAGGATAGAAAAAATAGAAACTATGTAGAGTGTCTTCTTTTTTATAATAAACATCTATACACCTCTTAAATTATTTATGTCTGATTCGCTGCCGATAAGAACTATGATATCTCCTTGTTGCAGAGTGTCGTCAGGCTGTGGAATAAAGACATCTTCTTCATTTATCGGATTGCCAAGATTATCAATCTCAGTGTGAATTCTTTTAATGCATATAACATTAATATTGAATTTTTTTCTCAACTCAAGGGATTTTAGTGCTTTGCCCTTAAAGTTGTCAGGTAATACAAGCTCTACGAGCTTTAAATTTCCTGCTACTGAAATGTTTTCAAGTATGTCTGGTGAGACAAGCCGGTTGGCAAGTACTGTGCCTTCATTGATCTCTATGTTTATAATCTCTGCAGCACCAACCTGTTTTAGCACCTGACCGTGTATGTTTGTTAATGCGCGTGATATTATATAGGGTGTCCCAAGTTTGTTAAGAATGGCAGTGGTCAGAATGCTTGCGTCAAGGTCTTCTCCTATTGCCACCACTGCAATGTCTATTGTATCTAAAGGGAGATTTTTTAATGATTCCTCGTCTGTACTGTCAATTAACACAGCTTGGGTAACTGTGTTTTTTATCTTTTCAATAAGTTGAGGATTTTTATCAATAGCAATGACCTTGCATCCTTTTTCTGCAAGCACTCTGCAAACTTCAGATCCAAATGTTCCTAATCCAAAAACTGCGATAACTCTTTCTTTAGACATATTGCCTCCGCTATTGTCACTAAATTGTAGGGGCGTCCCCTCTCCCCGTTGAGACTGTGTCGCAATTGCTTTTTTGGTCTTTTTTGTCATTCCTGCGCAGGCAGGAATCCAGTAAAATCAATATGTTGTGGATCCCCGCCTTTCCTCCAGAGGCGGATCAGCCTCTGGCTGACGCGAGGATGACAGCAAAAAACAATTATGACACAGCCTCCGTTGGTGGGAGGGAATTATATTGAACGAACAACGAATCACGAACCACAAATTACGCCCTAACCCAGATTAATATATCCTTCAGGATATTTTGCCTGAAATTTTGTTTTAGCGACAAATGCAGCCATTATTGTTAATGGACCAAGCCTTCCCAAAAACATCATGGTCGTGATTATGATTTTACCCAATGCTGTTAAAGAAGGTGTAATTCCTGTGGACAAACCAACAGTCCCAAATGCTGACACAGTTTCAAACAGGATATCCATAAAGGTAAAGTTTTCCGTAATTGATAGCAATAATGTTCCTGTGAAAATGGCTATTGAAGCTAACAGCACTATTAATAGTGCTTTGCTGACAACGTATTTTGGCAAAAAATGCCCGTAAAGAATAACACTAAATCTATTTTTAAATATTGCTTTTATATAAGCATAGATAACCGCAATTGTATTAACTTTTATACCGCCGGCTGTGGATCCTGCTGCTGCACCAATGAACATAAATAAGAGCATGATGAGATATGTAGGTGTTTTAAGATGAGTCAAATCCAATGAGTTAAATCCAGCTGTTCTGAGTGT
>CAZLRI010000398.1:0-2470 GCA_964561745.1 uncultured Pseudobdellovibrionaceae bacterium
TAAAGACAACGCGTTTGCTGGTGGTAATTTTTTCTATCTTGACAACAATGGGGCGCTTTCTTTGAGCAAAAAGCCAGTAGTCGCTCATTTTGACGGTGATTTAACTAATCTAGGGAGGGGATCTAATGGTTCGCAAAGCGGAAGTTCGGCTTATCAGGACACCACAGCGACACACTCCACGATGGAGCCGATGGTTACTATAAGCATTGATGATGGACATATAAGCACCTACAATGTGGCTTATCCTATTTTGTCTTCTTATGGTTTACCGGCCGTCCCCGGTATTGTTAGCGGCTCAATTAATGATGTTCCGGACGGGCACATGAGTTGGGGACAGCTGTCGGAGCTTCAGAAAGCTTCTTGGGAAATTGCCTCACATAGCGATACCCATAACAATATGGCGCAACTACCGGTAAGCTACAGCGATGAGCAGATGATGGATTTTTCTCTCGTTACGGGCGAGAATTATGTTTATGAATTCAATTATGCAAACGATATACGGGACGCTATTCGTTCTGTAACTGAAGATGGTACTAATTTGGTGAGTACAACATCTATCGATTTGGTCAAAACCACAGCCGGAAGTTATTATCGCGACTCCACTGCAAATAAAATTTATGTCCACACTGTAAATGGCGATGGTCCAAATTCTCATATTATGAAGACCGAATCGGCCCAGAGGGACTTGGTCACCTCAAAGCAAAGACTGCAAGATCATGGTCTAACCGCCAACAATCTACTTATTCCCGGCAATCATTGGAATGACAACTTAGCTCAAATGTCCCAGGGTATTTTTAACTCTGCTGCTTCCGGCCAGTCGAATTTCAAATATTATACGCAATATTCGTCACTCAATAAAAGTTATATGTACAGGTTCAGTGCCGGACTAGATTATAGAACAACAGGTATGGTTGAAGAAATGGTCGAGGGAGCCATCGCTACAAACAGCTGGATAGATCTTTCATTCCACTATTTTAAACAGGATGGTGGTTCTTGCGACGGCAATAGCGCAGATTGCTGGGATGCATCAAGATTAAATGGTCTCGCCAGTTATTTAAAGATCAAGCAAGACCAAGGCCTGCTTCGAGTTGTTACTCAGCAGGAAGGACTTGAAGCAATAGAAAAAACAAGGGCCAATAATTTTAACCAAGGAATGATAAACTCTCCAGTTTTTGTTAATAAAGTGGAAAACTCAAGTTTTGAGATGGGACCGTTGATGAAGCCATTTTGGTCCGATTATTCGGTAAGTGGCGCAAGCGGGACGGCGACAAGGGAGATTATCGGCGGGAATGCTTATGATGGTAACAATTCACTCAAGGTAACCAATAACAGCACTGCTAATGCGGGCGTGAGCTCCAATTATATTGCCGTTTCTCCAAACACCAATTATACGGGCAGCCTGTATTACAAGGCCGCCTTAACCAAGAGCACAATAAAGTGCTACTTTCTCGAGTACGACTCGTCTTTCAATCCGCTAACACCTACTCCCAAGTACACTGTCGCTTCATCTAGCCAGCCGAACTGGACAAGATCATCATATAGTTTTTCAACCCCCGCCAATGTTGCTTACGTGTCAATGAGATTATTTGTCACAGGCACTACACCAGTCAGCGGCGATATTGGCTGGTTTGACGCTGTGCAGATTGACCAGGGAAACTCGGCTTCCGCCTTCTCTGAAAACGGGCGGGCTTTAACTACCAATCGGGTTACTTTCCCCGAAGACGCTAAAGTTAACCCCAGTGAAGGAACGGTTTCTTTTTGGCTGACGCCGCAAGTTAAAAACAAAGATTTTGGACTGATCAAAATCGGAGCAGATGCAGACAGCACGCCAAATTCGATAAAAATTTTTTATGATGCAAGCGAATATAAATATAAAGTGGTTTTTTATGGAAGTTCAACTAAAACAACTCTTTCAGCGGTCTGTATCAAGGATTATTTTCAGCTAACCTTCGCTTATTCAGCCAATGAATTGGCTTTATATATCGATGGAGAAAAAGCAGATTCAAGCCCGAGCCCAAATTTGGCCTCGTCTTATTCTGGAGATATTAATGTAGGTTACGCGGACGGCTATGGTCAGTCGCTGGCGATTATGGATGAATTAAATATTTGGCATAGAGCTCTTGGCTTGTCGCAAGCAATGTCTCTATTCAAAGACGGGCAATCAGGCCCGTATGATAATTTAGCTACCGGCACATACGAATCAAGGATTTTTGATGCGGGATCCCTTGCCACGTGGGGAGAAATAAACAAAAACGTTACGTTGCCACAGGGGACCCAAATCACGCTAGCCACGCGAACAGGCAATACGCCAAATCCTGATAGCTCTTGGTCAGGCTGGTCATCTGAAATCAGCGGTTCCTCTATCGACTCGCCAAATGGGAGATATCTACAATATCGAGCGACTTTTTCGACATCTGATTCGGAAAAAACCCCTCTCTTGAACTCCGTAGAAATTTACTACGACAGCACC
>CAZLRI010000399.1:0-952 GCA_964561745.1 uncultured Pseudobdellovibrionaceae bacterium
TTTCAGCCAGAGGCTGATCCGCCTTTGGCGGAGTGGGGAGGGCAAGGGAGGGGGGCTTTTCAATACATCACCCCCATCTAACTTCCCCCATCAAGGGGGAAGGACAAGAATGACAATATCATCAATTTTAATCTCCATTCTCCTCTCTCTAATCTTTATATCTCCGGCATTTGCTGCATCTTCTGGAACCGGTGGCTTAATGAGAGTTGGGACCCCTGCAGCTTCATCAAGTTCATCAGCAGGTCCTGCAGTTGTTGTAATGCCAGAAGAAGGATCAGGTCCTGATGCTGTGGTTGCACATCCTCCTCCACCACCACCACCTCCTCCTCCAGAACCAGCTCCAGCAGAACCTGAAGTTGGCTCTCTTTCATCTGAACCAATTACATGCGAAGGCGCGAGCGTGATTTCGATAATAATAACTCCGAGATTGATATCAGATTACACCGCTCAACACGCCCTTATCCAACGCTATTTTGATGATTACTTAAATCCGATCTACAATCATGAAGGCATAATTAAATTGTGTTTTGATATAACCAATTCCAATCCCGAAGCTCGTGACGAAAACTTTCTTGAGATTAACAGGGCGATTCGTTTTTCACCTTCTTCAAGATATCCTGTGTTTATCTCTGGTCTGAATCTTAAAGCAGCAAGTGGATTTAGGGGAGATCTTTTGGCTTTGGTAAGCGGGACCTCGCCAATACTTATTGCAAACAGCGAATTTTTGGGAACAGTGGATTCAAGTGCTGTTGGTATATTTATAGATCGTACAAATAATGTAACAATTCAGACAAACCAATTTTCAGGTTTGCAATCTGGTGTAAAGATATCTGGATCAGATATCCTGATCGGTTCTCCGCTGTATAGAAGAAGGGAAAAGGCAAACTCATTTTCTGAAATTTCAGACAAGGAAATTCAGGACCTGCAAAAACGCATGGGCGTGGAAGAGCCA
>CAZLRI010000399.1:962-2465 GCA_964561745.1 uncultured Pseudobdellovibrionaceae bacterium
GCGCCGATAAATAATTTTAATAATGTAAATATAGCGCTGGACTTGGGCATCATGTCTCCGAGCATTAATATATTAGATGAAGAATCAAAGGCAGTGCTTGTGTGCGAAACTGATCCTGAATCAGGAAAGATTGCTATAAGAAAATTTGAGGTCAAGGATGGCATCGTAGGTCAGGAGATTTTTTTGTATGGTGTAGATAGGGATAATAACCCAACAAGTTATGTAGCCCAATGCACTGTTAACAGGGCTTCAGAGTGTGTTGTTGATGCTCCTATATTTGGAGAAGATCAAGATTGTACAACCGGTCCTTATGTGAGGGCAATATTAAATGCAAGAGATTCAACATCGGATTTTACAGAGTATTTGTGGCTAGCTAAAGATCCAACTCTTATTGGCGGCGCAGGTGGTGGCATAGATCTGGAAGGTCCTGCTGGTGTTGCCGACTCAGACGAATATGGGGGCAGTGATTTTGCAGACACGGACGGACATACTGAGATCACAATTAGCGATGCAAGCGGTGGTGATATGAGCGATGTTGGGTATACAGAGCCTCCACAAGATTCAGGAGATGAATCAGATGAAATTGGATCACAGGAAGTATCAGGCGGCGAACACTTGGTTTCTGGTGTTGGAGGATCATCTGGCTCTGATCTTGGCGGAAGTGAAATAACTGCTGTGGCTGGAACACCGATTATAGGTGGAGCAAGCGGCAAAGCAGGTTGTTCATTAATTGCAGAAGATGATAGGTATTCTCTTTCAACCCATTATCCCGCACTTTCAACTTGTCATCCCGTACTTGATGCGGGATCCAGTCTTTTCATATTGCTTTTGACGATATTAGTTGTTGGCCGATCAATTCCTGCTTTTTCAAATTCAAAGCAAAAGGTTTTTAATAACAAGCATCGATAAACGATTTTTGACCAATATTCCTTTCCTAACCCTGCTAGCCCCTCTTCTCCCAAAGAGGGGTTTTTTGTTGCCTCCCATTTTTAAAATTCCCTCCCACTTTCAGCCAGAGGCTGATCCGCCTTTGGCGGAGTGGGGAGGGTGATTTGTCATCAACTATCCCCCTTTAGAAAAAGGCATCTTTGATGTCTCAAAAAAGGCACGCACAAGTGCTCGATCAATTTAATTATTATGGATCAATTCGAATGTTAATTAAATTGTCAAACACTAAGGGGATAGAGGGGGATTTTCCTTTTTCACTAAAACAACTTGCATTAGAAAATTTAGTTTATTAAGAAAGTTGCATTATGAAAAAGCAAAAAGAAAACTTAAATGGCTCACCTGAACATTATAATTCAGTTTTGTTGGAAGATATACAATCCAAGATAGGGCTTGTTATAGAAGGTATGTATACGATAAAGGATGAATTAAAGCGCGAAATAAAAGAAACAAGAGACGAGTTAAAACAAGATATTAAACTAAACCAACTGGCAATAACAAAAACAAGAGAAGATATGTCCGCAATGGAATGCCGGCTAAAACAAGAAATATCTGATG
>CAZLRI010000400.1:0-2464 GCA_964561745.1 uncultured Pseudobdellovibrionaceae bacterium
TTTGATGATGCGATCGAGGAGGGCTTCGGGTTTTTGAGTGGGGTAACCCAATTGTTCCGAACTTTGAGAATGCATCATTAATTCTTTATTGCTCCAAATATCGCCTGCAAATACACCTGCAGTTTCGTATCTGACCAACCGAGGCACTCCATTTGAAGTAAATTTAATGATTCCGTCTTTTACTCCATTATCAATTCTTTCCTGTGTCCATATCCAATGTTTTCCCCTCGGGGGCTCTAACACTCCTACTTCAAGACCAAAATACCGAGCTGGTCCTTGTCCCGCCTGAGTAAAATTATCTAAAACGAACCTTTTGCCAGATTGAGGATCTAAATGAGGAAAACGTTTTTTCGTAGTTTCCTCATCTCGCAACTCATAAATTACTTTAAAACACTGTTCAACATTTCTATTTTTTGAGTAGTAATATATGGAATCATGTATATTACCAAACTGACCGCTTTGTGCTTTTGGAGATAATGTTTTCTGCCAAACAATTTCATTTTTAAAACTATCTTGACCAAAAATTTCATCAAGCGCAGTTCTAAGATACCCGCTAACTCTCCAATCACAATGCACATAAATGCTTCCATCATCGGCTAGCAAGTCCCGCATAAGGCTTAGCCGTTCATATATCATCGCAATGAAGCTATCGGTTCCTTTTCCCCATGTATCTCGATAAGCAAGCTCTTCAAGGACAGAAGGTGCTTTTGTAAATTGCTCATCACCAATTTCTATGTTGATTGAAAAATCCGCTCCCACATCAAACGGTGGATCAATATAAATGAGCTTAATTCCACCCTGATCTTCTATTTCCTTGCGAAGTGACCCGTTCTTGAGGCTGGACAAGATAAGTTTATTATCTCCCCAGATTAGCTTATTAGCCCAACCACCTAGTTGGCGCCCTCTGGCATCGAAGAATGAAAGTTGAGATTCCTTTTTTTGAACTCCAGATTCCGCTCTTGGTTCATCAACATGTTCAATGGTCTGAAATGGCAGGACTGCGTTGCAGACTTCTCCTGTTTTTCCATTCCAGACAAGCTCGACCTCGCGTTTATCGCCAAAGAGCATAAATCGATATTGATCTGGCAATGGTTTGCCAGCCTCAAGATATTTGACTATGTCACGTATTTCATTACTCAGTAGTTTCATACGCGACCTCAACTGTTCATATTTCAAAGCAAAAAGCAACTTTTGTATTTTTTTTATGATTAAATATCAACGGTCTCTAAAATATATTTTCTACTCCCAAGTCCTATTTTTTCAGCATATTCAAGTTGGGTCTTATGATTGATATTTGGATGCGCTTTTTTAAACACATCCTCTCCTGTGTTTTTTATTACCAAATCTAGAGCAGCCTGATCTATGGCAACTGGATCATCTGAAGTTATAATGCCTATATCTGGAGCTATTGTAGGATTTTCCATGCTCCAGCAGTCACAAAACGTTGTGATGTTGTTTATAAATGTAATGTAAAATATTTTTTTGTCTTTTACAGCTCCAAGCGCATATTCCACTGTTTTTTCCTGAAAGCTTTTGCTTGGTTCGCTCCATGTGAGGGTAAGCGCTCCGATATTGCATGATATAATGCATTCCCCACATCCTGCGCATTTGTCAGCATCCAGTTTTATTTTGCCGTTTATTATTTTTAGTGCTTCATGGCTGCATATTTTTACGCATTTTCCGCAACCAATGCATTTGCTTTCATTAACTGTTGGAGATACGCCTGAGTGTATTTCAAATTTTCCTATCTTTGCAGCACATCCCATACCTAAATTTTTTATAGCACCGCCAAAACCACTTAATATATGTCCTTTAAAATGTGAGATTACGATCATTGAATCTGCTTCATAGATTGCCTGAGCGATTTTAACAGATTTAAAATAAGTGCCATTAATCTTAACTTCTTTATAATCATTTCCCTTAAGTCCATCAGCAATGATTACAGGTATCTTTGTTTTTTCAAATGAGAAACCATGTCCATGAGCCAGCATAAGGTGATTGGGTGTGTTATTACGCTGACCATTATAGATTGTGTTTGTGTCTGTTAGGAAAGGGTAGTTTTTTTTGCTTTTAACAATATTTATAATGTCTTTAAAAAGATCTAATTTAATATATCCGTGATTTCCCTTTTCACCAAAGTGAGTCTTGATCGCAATAAAATCCCTGTTGTTCAAAATCTCTGAAAGCCTTGAAATTTCAAGCAATTTTGTCAGATTTTTTCTTTTTTCCCATGAAAGGAAATAAACTTTTGAGGATTTTGTTTTCATGCAACTTTTATATTATGATGATACGCAGCATTAACACAAGAGATCTATTCTTAAAACAATAAAAAACAGTTGCCAGCCCAATGGAAAACAGTTAAATGCCGTTTCTGTGGGGATGGGAGGTCGGAAAATGAGAAAAATAGTAGCTGTTCTGGTGATGTGTGTTTTGTTTTTTCTTTCAGGCAGAGTTAATGCTGCTG
>CAZLRI010000401.1:0-2458 GCA_964561745.1 uncultured Pseudobdellovibrionaceae bacterium
TCTCTTATCACTCATGTGCAGAGTTGGTCATTTTGTTTTGCGGGGGCTATAGATGTGCGATGGACGTCCATTAAATACACGCTTATCTCTCATCAAAGATGTTAAGTATAGAGGTGATATTATGAACTATAAAGAAGTTGTTGAGTATATAGAGTCTCTGGTTCCAAGAGAATTTAATCCAAGTTTAGCGCCACTTTCTGAGGCTAGCAGCTTTTTTGATAATCCCGGGCTGTCGTTTCCTTCAGTGCATGTGGCAGGTACAAATGGAAAAGGTTCTACATCAACTTTTCTAACATCAATTCTTATGCATAATGGTTATCGTGTTGGGCTTTATACCTCGCCACATTTGGTTGATGTTCGTGAAAGGATTCAGATAGACCGTGTTCCAATATCAGAGAGTGATTTTATAAGGCTTGTAGAAAAAGTCCGTACAACAATTCCTAATGATAGAAGTCTTTCGTACTTTGAATTTTTAACATTAGTGTCTTTTCTGTTCTTTAAGGAAAAGAAGGTTGATATCGCTGTTATAGAAACCGGGCTAGGAGGGCGGTTGGATGCCACCAATATCATAAACCCGCAGGTTTCGGTGATAACCCCTGTTTCATTTGATCATAAAGAACATCTTGGTAATACCTTAGCTGATATAGCCAGAGAAAAGTGCGGCATAATAAAGCGCGGAGTGCCAGCTGTTGTGGCTGAGCAACAAAAAGAAGTTATGGAAGTTATTAAAAGGTGGTGTGATGATATGGGCGCTCCTTTGTGTGTTGCAAAGGCTGAAGATATTTTAGAGCCTCTTGGTTTGTTAGGTAAACACCAAAAGCAAAATGCATCATGTGCGGTTGAAGCTGCACAGCTTCTGCCAACTAACATTTTTACTATAAAAAATATCAATAAAGCACTTCTGGAAACTAAATGGGCTGGAAGATTGGAAGTAGTAAAAACCGCGCCAAAGGTTTTGTTAGATGGAGCGCATAATCCAGCAGGCGCACATGTTTTAGCTGAATTTATTTCAGAGGAGATTGACAGGGATAAGGCTGTTTTAATGATTGGTATAATGGCAGACAAAGATATTAATGCGATATGCAGTTCTCTGGTTCCTTGTGTGCGCGAAGTAGTTTGTGTTGAAGTTCCGTCAAAAAGAGGCGCTTCGCCTAAAGATGTTGGGGCAGCAGCACGTTCATTTGGTGCAAAAGTAAGCAGTGAAGGTCCTATCCTGAAAGCCTTGCCAAAGTGGCTTAAGAAGCTAAATAAAAATGATACTTTAATTATTTCCGGATCTCTTGCTGTTGTTGGAGAAGCAAAAAAGTTTTTTAATAAAAAGTGAACAACAAACAGTTTTTTACGAAAGACGATGTGCGCACATCGCACGATAAATCATTTTTATGCAATTTCCCATAATCAGGCCCAGACGTCTCAGAGTTAATAATGGAATTCGTAGTATTGTGGCTGAGACAAAATTGTCTTTGGAAAATCTCATCATGCCCTTTTTTGTAGTTGATGGGTCAAAAATAGTTGAGTCAATAGCGTCGATGCCCAACATGTTTCACTACTCGGTTGATACATTGGTTCAGGAAGTGAAAGATATTTATAATATGGGCATTCGCTCTGTTCTGATCTTTGGTGTTCCGCAGAAAAAAGATGAGAAAGGTTCGGAAGCATTGCGGGCTGATGGAATTGTGCAGCGTGCGGTGCAGGAGATAAAAGCAAAAGTTCCTGAAATGGTGGTGATAACTGATGTGTGTTTGTGTGCTTATACCTCTCATGGACATTGTGGAATTGTTGATGAAAAGGGGCGCGTGATTAACGATGTTTCGTTGACACATATATCAAAGATGGCTTTGTCTCATGCAAAATCAGGTGCAGATATTGTGGCGCCATCAGATATGATGGATGGTAGAGTGTCGGCTATAAGATCTGTGCTGGATAATGATGGTTATGAAGATACGGCAATTCTTTCATATGCTGTTAAATATGCTTCATGTTTTTACGGACCATTCAGGGATGCTGTAGGGTCAGCACCTGCGTTTGGAGATAGAAAAACATATCAAATGGATATTAGCAATGTTCGTGAAGCTGTTAAAGAGATATGCCTTGATGTTAATGAAGGCGCGGATTTTATTATGATAAAACCAGCGCTTCCATATCTGGATGTTATTTCAAAAGCCAGATCAAGATGTGATCTTCCAATTGTTGCTTATCAGGTTAGCGGTGAATATAGCATGATTTGCGCATCAGCTGAAAAGGGATGGATTGATAAAGATAAGGCAATGATAGAAACACTTACCTCAATTAAGCGCGCAGGTGCAGATCTCATAATAACTTATTTTACAAAAAGATATGCAGAAGTGGTTAATAGTTATAGCTCCCGCAAAACAAAATGACCGATTGTAGCAATGGGAGGTAGCTTCACACAGAAAGGTTGTCAAGGGCGACTTTCGTCGCCGCAAAGCGGGTGAAC
>CAZLRI010000402.1:0-2452 GCA_964561745.1 uncultured Pseudobdellovibrionaceae bacterium
CCGACATTGGGGATGTTTCCATACCTCTAAATTTTGCATGTTCTGAAATTTCAGACTTGAACGGGATTAGCGGAAACTACTCTTTGACAATCAAACTGCCTTTATCTAAAGTAAATATCAATATCGCGAAGTTCGCCGAAAAGCCGAATACATCGCCCAGTTTTTTATGGTCTGGTTATAAGGCCGAGGCTTCCTATTTTGTAAACGGTGTCCCTATATTCCAAAAACAACAAGCTAGGTTACTAAGTTCTGAAAACGAGATCAGTATAAATGTCCAATTCGGGAATCTTGAATGGATTAAAAACATTGAAGGAGTTAAATTAAAAGACATTACATCTTTACCTGTTTTGGATTGGAATTACTGGATTTATGACAACGAGACAACGGAGGTTAAATGGGTGTTGGCAGACTACGGGAATACCTTTGAAAATGTTGGATTGCACGTTGACCGATTGCACCCGGCGGTTAACGTTCATTATCTTTGGGGGTTGATCTGGGATTACATAGCGACTTTTCAAGATGAACCCTCGGCGTTTACAACCATAAAAGCGATTGTAGAAGAAGACTTATGGATGCCGATAATGACCCAGATGGCCAATCCACTGCTCCCGTTTTCGGCTGCTTTTAGTAAAGTTGATGCGGATATTATTCTAATCCCGGACAAAAATACCAATACTTCAACTGTCAAAATATTTCCTTTATGTACTCACATCTCCCCAAATCCGGGGAACATTTTTACAGATGGATTAGGTGTTGAAAAATTTACAGTCCCCCGGACGGGGGATTACAATATCACATTATTATCTAATTTATTAAACACGGTAGACCCGTTGGCAATTTCTCTTGCAGACACTTTAAATGTTGACATTCACTTAGTTCATTCAAATGAGGATGACAATATTTCGATTTGGTCGGTCGAGTATACGAGTGAAGATATTAAAGTATCACCTCATGAAATCAATGTTTCAGAGGTGGTAAGTTTAAGCAAAGGGGACACCGTTTATTTAGAAGTTACAACGGCATTTTATATGTTGGCCTCTGTTGATCGGGTAGTTAGTTTAGAAAAAAACGCCGCTTTATTCAGTATCGAGTTAGTTCAAGATGCAACTAAAAAGGAACAGCTCGAATTCATGATGCCGTTCGATGTGAATTACAACCTACCGGACTGGGACTTGCTTACTTTCATTAAAATAGTAATGCAGTTTTACGGACTGCTTTTGGAAAATCAAAACACAGGAGTAGATTTAAACCCGGTATTTTTTAATATTTCAGACCTTCAAAAAGCGGATGCTGTTGACTGGTCTAATAAACTGGTGAATTTTGATCGTCCTAAAATTGAGTGGAACTTAGGCCTAAAGGAAAAAAACTATTTGAGATATGAACCCGATGAAGAATTTGGAGATGTTTATTTCACCTCATATCAAACCGATGGCGATTCAAAAGATTTGTTTGTCTCTAAATTCGCAGCTACGGCGGATAGTATTGTTTTATTCAACAAGGGAGTGCCTCCATTTGTTTACGCTTTTCAAGGTATAGAAACCTGCTCGATGCGTCAATTTAAAACCGATCCCGTGGATGGAACTAAATTTGATGGCAAATGCAAACCCAGGATTTTCAGGGTTTACACCTATTCGGGCAATGAGGCCTCATTGCCCGTTATTACGAAATTTGGTGAGACATACGATATTACAGTTACCACAACCGGGAGGCTGTTTTCTTATTTCAACACAATCCCCGATGGGGTGGTCGATGATGGTCAGGGTTTGTCAATGCAGAATATTGGCAATAAATATTATGGCGATTATATTTCGGCTATCAAGTCAAACAGAATATTCACGTTTCTTTTTGACCTTAACGAAGTAGACATAAATAGGTTTATACACGCCCGTTTTGTTTACATTCAGAATTTTCCGGGGTTCTATTTTGTAAAGAAGATTTTGAACTATGTGGCTGGTACGTCTACAAAAGTCGAGTTGCTATTGATTAACGAATACGATTTGACTACATTTGTAGCTGATGAAACGCTAGCAGGTGGTGGCGGGTCGAGTGGAGGCGGGTCGAGTGGAGGCGGGTCGGCTCCCTTGTCTCACAACCGATTGCATGAAGTTACAAACCCCCTGGATCATACTCCAGTTGTCGCCAGGGACTTTGGAAAGTATCTGAAAGCGGGACATGTTACAGGTAGCTGGATGCTGGTAAGTGCTACTGTTATTCCTTTTACTTCGACAGCGACACCTACCGTTTCGGACTATAATACTAACTATGCGGACATATACGGCCAATATCCGGTTATTGAATGCTGGCTGGTCGATGGGGACACCCGGACTTTATTGATACAGCCGCCTATTATAACACTTGTAACTGATTTAATAGACACTATATTATTTGATTTAGGATTTGAAAACACGGGATTCATAATTATTCGTTAACTTTGTCTTATGAAAAGTAGTCT
>CAZLRI010000403.1:0-2431 GCA_964561745.1 uncultured Pseudobdellovibrionaceae bacterium
AATATGATTAAAAAATATGCAAAGAAAAAACATCATTCACTAAGATGACAATATCAAAATACAGATAGTTTTAAATATAATGATTTATTCTTTTTTCTTATGTTAGCTAAACAATCATGTTGTTGCTGAATTCTTGCATTGTCTTAGTTTTATCTATAATCTTTTATTAATGGAGGTCTAAAATGAATAAAAATATCCTAAAATTGATTGGAAATACGCCCTTGGTGAAGATAAATAAATTGAATCCAAATAAAAAGGTTGAGTTATATGCAAAATTAGAGAGTTTTAATCCTGGAGGAAGTGTGAAGGACAGGATTGGACTAACCATGATAGAGGAAGCTGAGAAATCAGGTGAGTTGACAAAAGACAAGATTATTTTAGAGCCAACCTCTGGAAACACAGGAATAGGCATTGCCTTGGTTTCAGCTGTTAAAGGCTATAAAGTGCTCTTAACAATGCCAGAATCTGTAAGCATGGAGAGAAGAAAGATTTTAAAGGCATTGGGTGCAGAGCTGTTATTAACACCAAAAGAAAAAGGAACAGATGGTGCTATTGAAAAAGCCTATAAAATGGCAAGAGAAGAAAAAGACAAATATCTCCTTCTGGACCAGTATAATAATGAAAACAACTGGAAAGCACATTATAACGGAACTGGAAAAGAGATATGGGAGCAAACCAATGGAAAAATAACCATGTTTGTTGCTGCAATAGGAACATTTGGAACATTAAGGGGAGTCTCTGCAAGATTAAAGGAAAATAACAAAGAAATCAAAATAATTGGTGTTGAGCCTTATATCGGCCATAAAATCCAGGGTCTAAAAAATATGAAAGAGGCTTATAAGCCGGGAATCTATGATAAAAAACTGTTGGACGAAAAGGTTAATATAAAAGATGAAGATGCATATGAAACAGCAAGAAAGCTTGCAAAACAAGAGGGAATATTTGTAGGCATGTCTTCAGGAGCAGCAATGTTTGTTGCGTTGCAGAAAGTCAGAGAGCTAAAACATGGATTAGTGGTTGTTTTACTGCCTGATGGAGGGGAGAAATATCTAAGCACAACCTTGTTTAGCGAGTAATCTCCAAAAGATTAAGGCTTTTCTCTAAAAAAGAAAAACTTATAAATATAATTAAAGTTTTGAATGATAAAGATGGGATTAAGAATTTACAATACATTAACCAGGAAAAAGGAAACTATTAAACCAATAAAAGCAGGACATGTTGGCATGTATAGCTGCGGCCCCACTGTGTATAATTTTGCCCATATCGGAAACTTCAGAAACTATGTTTTTGTAGACCTGTTAAAACGCTACATTAAATATAAAGGATATAAAATAAAGCATGTGATGAATATAACAGATATTGATGACAAAACAATAAGGGATTCTACCAAAGAAGGCATGAGCCTAAAAGAATTTACAGATAAATATACAAAAGCATTTTTTGATGACATCAAAACCCTAAACATAGAGCCTGCTGATATATATCCAAAAGCAACAGAACATATCAAGGAAATGATTGATTTTGTAAAGGTTCTGGTTAAGAAAGGCTATGCTTATGAGAAACTAAATTCTGTTTACTATGATATCTCTAAATTCAAGGATTATGGCAAACTCTCCAGGGTAGATTTAAGCCAAATGAAAGCTGGCGCAAGGGTTGATCTGGATGAATACGAAAAAGACCATCCTGGTGATTTTACTCTATTAAAACGCTCTAAATTAGATGAACTCAAAAGGGGCATTTATTATGATACAGAATTTGGCAAGGTAAGGCCTGGATGGCATTTAGAATGTTCTGTAATGTCAATGAAATACTTAGGCGAGACATTTGATATTCACACAGGAGGAGTTGATTTAATATTTCCCCACCATGAAAATGAGATTGCACAGTCAGAAGCATATTCTGGTAAGAAGTTTGTTAATTACTGGTCTCATAATGAGCATTTGATTGTTGATAATAAGAAGATGTCAAAAAGCCTTGGAAATTTTTATACATTAAGGGATTTATTAAAAAAAGGATACAAACCAAGAGCAATAAGATATATCTTGCTTGCAACTCACTACAGGCAAAAGCTTAATTTCACATTTGAAAGCCTGAAGGTAGCAGAAAACTCAATAAAAAGACTGGATGAATTCATGGCAAAACTCACGGATTTCAAAGGCAAGGAGCATAATCTAAAAGTAGCTGAACTCATTGAAAAAACAAAGAATGATTTTGAAAACGCAATGGATAATGACTTAAATGTTTCAATTGCCTTGTCAGTTATGTTTGATTTTATGAAGAAAATGAAAATATACTTGAACACAAATGTCATGCTAGATTTTTTCATAAATCAGGCGAAAGCATCAAGAAATAAAATAAAACCAAAAATGGGACTCGGAGCAATTTTAGTAAACCACAATATATTGTATATTGTCAACTACTCTAGCAACAA
>CAZLRI010000404.1:0-2423 GCA_964561745.1 uncultured Pseudobdellovibrionaceae bacterium
ACCCGCTTCGCGGCGACGAAAGTCTCCCTTGACAACCTTTCTGTGTGAAGCTACCTCCCATTGCTACAATCGGTCATTTTGTTTTGCGGGAGCTATAGCACTCATATCTGTAAAAAACAAGATTTCCTTAAGCAATATATATGCCATCTAAAAGTGTTTAAAAATCAACTAAACTGAAGCATATAGATGCATGATTTGGCTACATTGTGAAGCAAAAAGATGCAATTATTGTAACCCTGCCCATACCATTCTTAGAAATAAAATGAGGAAATTAATGTTGAATTATTTCAAGAGGTTATTTTGCTCCGTCTGACAACTTCTATCTAGTGTACTTTTGCCAATACCAAGATCACCGGCTGCTTGGGTAACACTGAGATCCTGCTGTAAAACCAACGCAACCGCTTCTTGCTTATACTGCTGATTATACTTTTGTCTTTTCCCCATTTTAAGCTCCTTGAACTTTTTCTACCTCTTTAAATCTGTCTAGTAAAGTGGGGTCGGTTCAATAAACAATGCGAAAGAATTGAGAGAACTCTTCTTTAGAGCGTAATTTACCAATAATATGAGGATGATTATCCATAAAACTGTAAGCATGAATAGTTACGCCATACTTATTTTTATATTTGAGGAGAAGGTCGTAATAGATTTGTTTAGCCCAATTCCATCTAAGTAACCAGTTTTGATTATGACACTTCCAAGTTACATGAAAATAAGCTTGATCATCAATGATTTGATAGCGAGAAAGATAAGGCATATGGATAAGATAAGCAAAGGATATGCCAAAGTTATGAAATATGATAGTAGGAGTTAAAGGACAAAACGTGGAGGTAAAACAGGCGGAAATGCTTGTTGATTCTATGTTTGCTCATTTGTTTAATGTTCTGGTAGATTAAAGGGATGAAAAAAACATTGTTTTTACTGTTCACAATCAATGCAAAAACGAGGACTGACAGCTTCAGGATCTCAGAGATGGTATTGCTCCCAGTGCAAAAAAAGTAGCACTCCAAAACGTTCTGATCTTACAATCAAATATCGTAAAGCTCTTTTCGTTGACTGGCTTATTGGAACAAAAACACTCTCCGATTATGCAAAAAGTAGCATTTTGCTCCGTCTGAAATTTTTATTCTTGTAATGTATAACAAAGTATAGTAATATATATATATGTTAAAAGAAAAAGATAAATTTTTAAATGTTCAAGAGGTTGCTGAACTTCTAAAAGTCAATCCAATAACCATTTATAGAAAAGCTAATCAGGGTCAAATTCCTGCTATTAAGTTTGGTAAAAAGTGGTTATTTTCTGAAACAACTCTACTTGAATGGATCCAATCAAAACAACAAACACTCAAAGATAATCTTAAACAACCAATTATTTCAGAAAATATAATCCGCGTTATTTCAAACCAGATATCTTCTATCAAACATATCCAACTTTTTTATATCTTTGGATCAGTTGCTAAAGGAACAAATACACCGTTAAGTGATATTGATTTTGCCTATCTTGATGATGGGCAAATCTCTTCTTTTGACTTAGATGCTATGCTTGAAGAGATCATTCAAAAAGAAATCCAAAATTTACGAATTGACATGGTTCGATTAAACACAGCTCCAGCAAGTCTTCAACACAAAGTGATTCATGAAGGAAGGCTGATTTATAAAAAAGATGATCTTGTCCGTGCACTGTTTGAAGAAAAAGTTATCGAAGGTTATCTAGATTATGCTTTTATGCTTCAATCTTTTTATCAGGAAGCTAAGACCGGAAAGAAAGAGGTTGCTTAAATGACCATTGATAAAGAGATCGTGCAAAAACGAACACAGGAAATATTGTCATTTGTAAGAGAGCTTGAAACATTGAGTACTATTTCCAAACAGGATTTTCTAACAAATACAGAACGCCAGTATGCAGTCATGCATGTACTTCAATTAACAATCGAGGCATGTTTATCATTAGCCAATCATATTGTAGCGCGCGAATCTTTGGGCATCCCCAACAACTATCAAGAATCCTTTGCGCTGTTAGGAAAAGCTCGAATTTTACCAGATGCTTTTACAGAAGAGATGAAAAAGATCGCTCGGTTTAGAAACAAGCTGGTTCATATCTATTGGGAGATTGATCTGGATATGATCTACGATATCATAACAACCAAAAAAGATGATTTTAAACAATTTGTTCAATATATAAGCGAACGATTTTTATAAGCATATTTTAATATCCAGCAATCCAGTCACTGATAACGTATCTTTCATCCAGTTGATGTCCAATGTAAGTGCCGAGCGCCAAAGCGCCGCCCCACAATATGCCGCTGCCTATACCAACACCCAGCCCAGCCATGCTCATACCCAATCCTGCTGATGAAAATGCAATGCCACCGTATCCGCTTGCCGAAGCGCATCTAGCATAAGGAGAAGATAAGTGATAAAAGCTT
>CAZLRI010000405.1:0-2422 GCA_964561745.1 uncultured Pseudobdellovibrionaceae bacterium
CCTTCACCACCTCCACAACCTCCAGAACCTCCAGAAGATGCTGATCCTATGGATCTGCTTTCTCCACAATCTCGTGACAGAGAAATTCCTTCTAGGAGAGATTCTGCTGTTGAAAGAGAAGCAGTTGCTCCATCAGAAGAACCTGCGCCAGAAGCACCATCGCTTCGCCATGAACCTGCAGCAAGAGAATCAAGATATGAACCTCAGGAATTAAGATTTGTCAGTCCAGTTGATCGTGCAGAGAACGACCAAGATACAGAAGTGAATGGAGAATCCGAGCCTGAAAATGAAGATAGAGTACTTGCGGAACAACAACGCACTCAAAGAAGAGGTACAAGTAATTTGCCTGGTCGATTTAATATCGAAGGGCTTTTAGGTGCTGATTTATATTTAGCTGGTAGCCAGGAGTTAGAATCTGATACAGATTATAATGGTGATTTTTATGGTACAGCCAATACTTCATTTTGGACATCAATTAATGTTGGATTGATTTTTGCGCATTATTTTAGTGGAGCATCAGGTTTTCTGTTAAGATATGGTTTAAGATGGCAGGACGCTGTTTCAAGACGGGTTGAAACAGTTTTAGGATCAAGAAGAGATGATGCAGATATACAGACAGTAAATGTAGACTTAAATCTTGGTTATCATTGGACCCCAAGAAGAAACTTAGGTGTGTCAGCATATGTTGCTGGTCTTGCAGGCTGGCAATTTTCAACAGGCGGACATCTTAGACATGTTGTAACTGGCCCAATTGATGTTAGTCACATTAGTGCATCTGTTGGAGGTGGTCTTGAAGTGCTCTTAGGTATAGGTCATCATATATATGCAGCACTTGGTTTGGAAGTATTGTACACTCCAACTTATGAAAAAGTTGAGGGTGAAACAGAGGGTACTTACTACAGGCTTCACCTGCCATATGTTTCAGTATTATTGAATGCAAGAATTGGCATAGGTGTGAGATAGAGTTAATGTAAAATATAGTAATTGTAATCCAACCACCTAATAAATAAGCGAAACATCAGTTACTCCTTCCTTTGACAAAGGGAGGTTGGGAGGGATTTTATAAAATCTCCCCTAGGTCTCCGACAATTTTATTTTTATCTTAAGGATAGACACAAGTGCTTGATCAATTTAATTATTATTGATTTAAATAGATGAAAATTAAATTGTCAAAGCACTAGCCTCTTTTTGTCAAAGAGGGGGATTTCATGTACGAATTTTTAAAATAACAAGTGAAATTAGGCTGGTTTTACCTTATCTAATATCTCATCACGGAGTTTATGAAAAAAAGATTTAATTTTTTTCAAATCAACTGGTGCTATCATGCGCGGAAGAATAGAAAGGCTCTCTGCATCCATTATTACCCGCGACCACATAAAGGGTTCTATCCCAGCATCCTTCTTTTGGGCAAGAGATAATAGTTCCAAAATATTGAATTTTTCTTTTTTGAAAAGAAAATAGAGGTCAACATAATCTTTAGGATCAAGTCTACCATAGATTGCAAGCACCTTATTGACAGCAAGATTCTTTGGAGTATCAACCATGATGCCATCTATAAGATCAGGAGCGCCAACACGAAAATCCACATCACACACAAGATCGAGCTGTAAAGATTTGTCAACGCGAAATCTTCTGTATGCAGCTGAACTGCGCTCTGTTTCAATGGAAAAACCAGCATTAACAATCAAATCTTTTACAACACGATCAATCGAAGAAATGTCAATGTTGTGTGTGAAAAGATCCAAGTCATCTGAATAACGATGTTCAAGATAAAAGACTGATAAAGCTGTTCCTCCTGTTAAATAAAAATGTCTCTTAATCAACTCATCAGCAAAAAGAACATTCAGCACCTTTTGTTGAAGTTCAGTTAAAATTTTCACTATGTCCTCCTCCAGCGTTTAAGGGCATATTCCCAGTGTTTTTTAATTTTTTCAGGCAGCCTTAAATAAGGGATATCCTGTTCAATTTGTTTGAGTGTAAGAAATATAAAAACTTCTTTAAGCTTAGCATGCTCAAGTATGCGGGCAACAAGCCATCTCCTTTGTTTTAAAGGACCTGCCAATATTTCACGCACTTGACCTTCGCTCAAATCATAGTCCCATAGAAATGATAAGCGCACATCTTCTTTTTCTCTTACAATTGGCTGCAAGGAAATGGTTCCGCGTTTGGCGATAAAATCAAGGAGGGCAATTCTCGCAAGTGAAGAAAAATTTCCAATTGCAGGATTTTGCTTCAAATAAAGATCTATATAACCCTGCTCCTCTTTTGAGAAACGAACTGTTTTTAAACCTTCTTTTGCTTTCATAGTATAATTGTATTACATTGTAATACAATTATCAAGTTAAACTTTAATTCTTCTTTCTTTGCATCGGAACTTCCCCCTCAGGAAAGCAGTAAAAAATGGTTAAAACGTAGGCGGGGG
>CAZLRI010000406.1:0-2419 GCA_964561745.1 uncultured Pseudobdellovibrionaceae bacterium
GAGATGAAGGAAACTAAAATAGATCTCATTGAAACCTTTAATTATCTAATTGGTCTGCACGTAAAGCATATCGATGACATCAGAGGGATCAGAATAATAGACGGGACAAACCGTGATGGAGAACGGATTTTAGTATTATGGCGCAATACGAAAGAGATCGAGAATAATAAGCTGAATGAATGGTTTACAAAGCAAGGCTATAATACCCAGGACATGGAGTATGATATTATTTACGTCAACGGTGATAACAACCTTGAGAACCTCAAAAAGGATGAGCACACCTGGAAGGTCAGACTGATCGAGGAAGAATTTAACAGATTGATGTTTGAAGGTTGTGAGGCTTAATTTATATGAATAAAACCACTGAAATTGTAATCTATAAAACCAAATCAGGAAACATCGAGTTTCGCGCGGACATTGAAAAAGAGACCCTTTGGGCTACTCAGGCGCAGTTGGCTCAAGTTTTTGGCGTTAACTCGCAGGCCGTCACAAAACACCTCAAAAACATCTATAAAGAAAAGGAGCTTTCCAAAAAAGCAACCTGTTCCAAAGTGGAACAAGTTCAAAAAGCGGGTATGCTGGATCTAACAAGATTTACACCGGAGGCATTGACAGCCATTACCCTTTTGATCGCTGAAAGCAGACCATCCGACAAAGATAATATGATAGGCCTGATCTTAATGTTATTGGGAAAATAATTCGTATGGCAAAAAAACAAAAGAAGATAGATGTTCGCTTTGATCAGAAACTGATCCTGTTTAATTATCTCCTAAGTGTATTTGATGTGGGGGACTTTAATTCCTTGGCAGACATCTTGAGAGATACACCAGAAGGCTTTGATGAAGAAGGCCGATCTAATTTCTTTTACAATCTTAAGACGGTCATTGACCGCACGCATTTGTCTAATCAACAACTTTTGGAGTATGATGAAAATATTGTTAGGCACTGGAAACAGATAACAGAAAAACGAAATCATAAAGAAGGCAAAGAGCTCAAGATTAAATACTTCCAATATCTGACTTTATTGTTTAGTGAAATATATCTGGATCGTTATCTTTCTAATCCAGAGGGTCTGCTTAATAATTTAAACGAGCATCTTGAGGACTTTAACTTAACCAAACTGGATGATGCTAACCGTATAGAGCCATTTACCCTAGATTCCCTCAATAAGATCGCTTTCTGGAGTGCTACAGGCAGTGGCAAGACGCTCTTGATGCACATCAATCTGCTTCAGTACCAGCACTATATTGATAAACATAATATTTCAAAGAAACTTAACCGAATAATTCTTTTGACCCCCAACGAAGGATTGTCAAGACAGCATTTAGAGGAATTTGAATTGTCTGGCATTAGTGCCGAGTTATTCAGTGAATCAACTCAACATGCATTTCGATACTATGGCAATCCTGTTGAAATTATAGATATTCATAAATTAAGAGAAGAAAAAGGCGATAAAACCTTTGCTGTTGAGGCATTTGAAGGCAACAACCTGGTATTTGTTGATGAGGGCCACCGTGGAATGTCTGGATCTGAAGCCGGTCAATGGATGCAAAAACGAGACGTTCTCTGTGAAGAAGGTTTTTCTTTCGAATATTCCGCCACCTTTGGGCAGGCGATCAAGGCTAGTGGAAGCAAGGTCTTCGAACAGCTGTATGCGAAATGCATTCTATTTGATTATTCGTACAAATGGTTTTATAACGATGGCTACGGCAAACAATACAGGATATTCAATTTAGAAGATGACAGCGCCGAGCTTACACGAAAGAGATATCTTACAGCTGGCCTGCTTTCATTTTTCCAACAGCAAAAGGTTTATCATGACAAACGGACAGAATTTGCCCCTTTTCTGATAGAGAAGCCTTTGTGGATCTTTGTGGGTGGCAAGGTTACTGCTGTTCGCAAAGAGCGTGGCGAAGCAGTATCAGATGTTGTTGATATACTGCTCTTTCTCGCCAGCTTTGTTTCAAATCGTGCTGAAACAATTAAGATACTGAAGGCCTTTCTATCTGGTGATTCTGGTTTGACCGATGCCAATGACAGGGACATCTTTGGAAGATCCTTTCCATATATTAACAGTAGAAGCTATACAGTCGAGACACTGTACACAGATATATTTAAAACACTGTTTAATACAGAGAGCCCTGCCGCACTTCATGTAAGTGATCTCAAAAACGCCGATGGCGAGCTGGCATTAAGTCTTGGAGATAATGAGCCCTTTGGGGTGATCAATGTTGGGGATACTGCTGAATTAAAGAAGCTTTGCGAAGTTCACGAAAAACTGGTTGTAGGCGATAGCGATTTCAAAGATTCACTTTTCCAAACCATCAAATCAGAAAACAGCCCAATTAATATACTAATAGGTTCCAAAAAGTTTACTGAAGGTTGGAATAGCTGGCGTGTGGCATCTATGGGCCTTATG
>CAZLRI010000407.1:0-2402 GCA_964561745.1 uncultured Pseudobdellovibrionaceae bacterium
TTTTTATCTGCATAATAGATCCATCCCTCATATTTTAGATTTTTTGGTTGGAACTTAATACCTAATACTTCAGGATAATAATTTCTTCCAATGGGCACCTGGAACATGAGTAATGTTTCTGCCTCTCTCTTGAAGAGTCTTACCCATTCAATTTCTTCTTCATTTGTTTTCATATTTTCACCTCCAAACTTGTTATTGGCCTTGATTGAAGCAGCCATATTTCACCTTCTTTAATACACCACTCAATATCTTGAGGATATTCAAAAACTTTTTCGACCTTTAAACAAATTAAAGCTAGCTTTCTAAGGTTTTCATCGCTGAAGCAAAATTCATTTATTTTTTCTTCAGTGACTTCTTTCATTATTGTACCATTTGATGAAGGAATAGACAACATTTTTTTCCTTCCAAGAGTTTTTTGGATAATTTTAAGATGTTCTTTATCCAAAATATAGAGATCTGGCGTAACTGATCCTGAAACCAAGCTTTCTCCAAGCCCCCATGTTGCCTCTACAACTATAATGTTTCTATCTCCAGTATCTGGATGGGCTGTAAATGCTGTTCCAGCTACATCTGCAGCTATCATTTCTTGGATTATGACAGCCATTCTTTCTAAATGAGGCATATTTTTTCTGATTCGGTAAACCACAGCCCTTTCATTGAATAAAGAAGCCCAACACTTCTTCACATTTTCCAAAACTAAATCAGGCTCTGTCTTTACATTTAAGGAAGTATCAAATAAACCAGCAAAAGAAGCTTTTAAGCTATCTTCTGCTACTCCAGACGATCTTACAGATATGTATCTGTCATTTAGCCTCTTTAAGCCATTTCTTATCTCTTGGGCAATATCATCTGGCATTTTTCCATTTAGGATCAGATTCCTGATTTCATTACTTTTTTCTTGGGAATTATTTTCATTAATCTCAGAAGTTAATTCTTCTATCCTTTCCATTAGATTATTTCGCTTCAAATATTTAAAGAAACTGTCTGAAATAATAACAAACCCTTTAGGAACATTAAACCCATTATTGATAAGCACTGCTAACGAATATCCTTTACCTCCAAGTTCTGGAACTTTTGATTCTTTTAACTCATCAAGAAATCTTACCATACTCATTAGTGTTCTTTCGATACAATCTGTCTTATGCATGAAACCGAGAAGCAGCAATAACCAGGTTTGAGTGAAAAACCGACCATATGGGCGAGGGAGAAAAACTCCCCGCACCTGTTTTTGTACCAACGCACGGAAGTGGTCGTAGCAGCCGAGTAAAATGACCGCTGATGCCAGTGACTATCCCATACATATAGGGTTCTACCGCTTCGAATTCCAGTTGAAGCAATTCTACGTCAAACCGTGAAAATTCGCCAGAGTCCAGTATCCTATTCTTTGTTTTTTCAAAATTCTTTTTTCCCTTTCTTATCTTACGGTAGGAGAGTTTTTTAAGAATGCTCAAAAGTCAACAAGAATGTGCTCAATTCTCAGCTTCTGTGTTTTTCTTTATTTGGCTTTTAATACTTCATCCTTTTGTTTCTTCTGCAACCTATTTTATCTTGTTATAAAATGATACAAGAAGACAATGACTCATGTTGGATATGGGTCATTGCCTGAATATCGCTGTGCAGAACAAACTGTCACTGCCCGCCGTGAGCCAGATCCGTACACTTGACCTGAACCAAGTTGCTCTGGATGCCGGTGATAACACCAGTCGCCCCCGTTTTCGCTTCCCTCATGGCTGCCCAGCCAGCCTTTTGGCGCCGATCCTGTCCAATATGACACTGTCCAGATGTCCAAATCGCTCCCGCATGCTTGCCAAAAGATACTTTCCGAGTGTACAATAATGTATATTATCGGTAGATGCGCATTGTGGCCGGGTGAACCACTGCGATTTAGTGAGATTGAAATTCCAAATCACCAGTCTGTGGAACGCTTGCTCGCGGCTTAATTCAACTCGGATTGATGTAGCGACGCATTGTCCCGCTGTTTCAATTTTCCCTCTTTCCGCCATATCAATCCTTAATTCGTTGGGCGGCGTGATATAGTGCGTGATCTTTCTCCATAAGCAACTTTCGTGGCAGTTGGTTCTGAACGCGTCGCTGATCATCTTCAGCATCGCGGTGGCCAATTGGCAACCAGCAATGAAGTAATCAGTTTTCAGTGTTCAGTCATCAGTAACTGAACGCTGAAAACTGACCACTGAACACTATGAATCATCGCTCGGGTTTCGTCGCCGTTATCGGCAAGCCTAACGTGGGCAAGTCCACGCTGATCAATGCCCTGCTGGGGCAAAAGATCGCGGCTGTCTCGCCGCGCCCACAGACCACCCGCCGCCGCCAGCTCGGCATCCTGACCCTGCCGGAGGCCCAGATCGCCTTTGTGGATACGCCCGGATTGCACACGCCGCGTC
>CAZLRI010000408.1:0-2401 GCA_964561745.1 uncultured Pseudobdellovibrionaceae bacterium
AAAAAAACATATCGATCAGTATGGACGGGCGTGGAAGAGCGATGGATAATATCTTTGTTGAGCGACTCTGGCGCTCGGTCAAATATGAGAATGTGTATTTGAAGGGGTATGAAACAATGCAAGAGGCAAACAAAGGACTGACAATATATTTTGATTGGTACAATCACGACCGACTTCATATGTCACTGGGATATAAACGTCCCTGGCATGTGTACACAAATGAGATCGCAAGGCTGGCAGCATGAATAACTTATACAGACAAATAAGTATTGAGAGAAAAAAGAAAGGCAACCAACCGCTGTCATTATATCTTAATTCTCAGTGAAACTGGTATTGACTTTGGGGAGGGGTGTAGGCATTGTGACACAGTCTCACAAGGGGGATAAGATATATGAATTCGTATTTTGTATTTAAAATGTTGTTATCGGTATTTCACAACGTTTTATTTATGTTTTCTAATTTAACCGGACAGTAATGTAACTAATAAAACATCATTGCAGGATTCTTTTGTTTTTAGGAGAATGTAAAAATATATGAAAATTATAATCCAGATGCGATTATATTATTTGAGATAGACTGGCTTATTCTAACAGTTGTGACAGCTATCATGTTCACTTTTTATCCCTGGAATTTTGATAAACCGCATCATATGCATGTTTCTGATGAGAACACGCTATTTTGATAAACTATTTTTTTGACAATTAACATTGCTATGAAAATAAAAAAATTATCTTCCCGACATGCTATTAAACTTGAAAAACTTTATCTTAAAGTTAAAGAAAAAGCAGAAACGTTTATCGGATATCCCTGCAATATGGATTTTGATTACTCAGATCTCTATCGTTTTTTAAAATACCCTATCAATAATGTAGGAGATCCATATACGTCGAGTAATTATCAAGTTAATACACATGAAATCGAACGGGAGGTTATCAAATTCTTTGCCAACATTACCCATGCAGGAAATGATTATTGGGGATATGTAACCAGTGGTGGAACAGAGGGGAATTTATATGGACTTTATCTGGCGCGTGAACTCCATCCAAATGCTTTTTTTTATTTTTCTCAAGATACGCATTATAGTGTGACAAAAATATTAAAAATGCTTCATGTAAAAAATATCATGATTCGGTCCCAAAAAAATGGAGAGATAGACTACGAAGATTTAAAAGGAAGTCTCAAGATCAAAAGAGATGTCACGCCTGTGATCATGGCCAATATTGGTACTACCATGACGGGTGCTATTGATGATATTTTAAAGATACAAGCTATATTCAAAGAACTATCTATTAAAAAATATTATATTCATTGTGATGCAGCCTTACATGGAATGATGTTGCCATTTATAAAACATGCCCCAGTATTTGATTTTTCTTCTGGCATAGACAGTCTGTCAATTAGCGGTCATAAATTTATTGGTTCTCCGCTTCCATGTGGTATTGTGATAGCAAAAAGAACCAATGTAGATAGAATTTCTAGGGCTATTGAATATGTGGGTACACTGGATACCACTATTTCAGGTTCAAGAAATGCTATTACGCCTTTATTTTTGTGGTATGCTATTAAACTTAAAGGATTGTCAGGTTTTAAAAAAATGGTGGATCATTGCTTAAATATTGTCCAGTATACCTTAAAAAGGTTTAATGATATTCAATGGATAGCGTGGAAAAATGACTTTTCAAACATTGTTGTTTTTCAACGTCCTTCGGATAAAGTAGTTGAAAAATGGCAGTTAGCTGTATATGGAAATATTGCACATATCGTGATAATGCCTCATGTTACCAAAGCATGGATAGATCATTTCATAGATGATCTTATCAAAATTGAGTTTGGGGGTTAAAGGGAGAGAATATGCATCACATATCTATCATAACGGAAAATGATCATACAGATGTTAATACGCTGTTGCAATGCATGACAAAAAATAAGGTTACAGCCAATGCTATCAAAACAAATACAATAGGAATGACAAATATTTTTACAATACAAGTTGATAAGCCAGATATTGCATTGAAAAAGCTTCACGAACAATCTATCAAAGCTGTATCAGACAATCACATTTTAATTAAAATAAAAGATGAACCTGGTGCACTGGCTGAAATATCTCAAACATTAAGACAGGCAAATTTGGAAGCAGATAGCATTCATATTATGCATCGAAATAGTGGATATTCGATTGTTGCGATTTCCACAAATGAATTATCAAATACAAAAAAATTGCTAAATAATATTCTTATTGCTTAATCAATTATATAGTTGATCATGGTTTACATCTTAATTCACAAGCGTCCGGTTTAAAATTGGCATTTTATAATCCCCCTCTGATGTGAGACTGTGTCACAATGTCGTGTCATCTCGAACGAATGTGAGAGATCTGTTCTTAAAGGTTCTTACAAGCTAG
>CAZLRI010000409.1:0-2400 GCA_964561745.1 uncultured Pseudobdellovibrionaceae bacterium
CTATCATGGGTTCAAGATATGGGACGCTCCAAGCTCCATAAATTCCATCCCCTCCTTCTTGAATATATGCTTTTCTAAAATTTTCCCAAGAAACACCTATACTCTCAAAGCCTTCATATCTTACTCCTAATGTATAATAAGAATTAGTTCTATCATGTGGGGTACATTGAGGGATTAGATAATCACATCCACTCATCACTTCAATAAACATTTGAGCTGACTTGATTCTAAGTTGAACCAACTCATCAATGCGTTCCAACTGCGCCAAAGCCACAGCAGAACAAAATTCTGAAAGCCGATAATTCCAACCCAACATATCATGTCTTTTGTAATTAGGGTTTTGAAAAACATCTGCATTAAGACGCACTCTACCTTCTTCTGCTTTAAGATTTTTAAAACCATGTCCTCCAAGCTTCCTCACATGTTCTGCATAGTTTTCATTATCCGTGATTATTATTCCTCCTTCACCACATGAGATATGCTTAGTATTTTCAAAACTATAACTAGCCATATGACCAATTGTTCCAAGTGGTCTTTCTTTATAAGTACTAAGCATACATTGGGCGTTATCTTCAATAACCACGACATTATACTGTCTAGCCAAATCCATTATCGGATCCATATCAACTGGCAAACCATAAATTGAAACCGGAATAATCGCTTTTGTTTTTGATGAAATTTTTTTTGCAACATCTTTTGGGTCCATAGTAAAAGTTTGCGGATCAACATCTACATAAACAGGTATCGCATTAGCATGGATAGTAGCAGTTGAATCCATAATTACTGTAATTGCTGGTGATATAACTTCATCTCCCGATCTTACTCCTGCAGCTTCAAGTGCTGCATGTAAAGTTGAAGTGCCTGAATTAAATGCTACGGCATATTTAGAACCTAATTTTTTAGCAAATTCTTTTTCAAGAGTGTTTGTCCAACCACCACCTGTAGCCGACCATGATTCGCCTTCCAGCACTCTCTTCAAGTATTCAAGCTCATTTCCAAGATACTTTGTTGGATTTGACAAGGTAACCATTTTATTATTCCTCTCTTTCATTTAATTGCTAAACTAAAACACACTGGCGAATCATCCAGCAAGTTCTTTCATAGAATGACAACTGGAAATGCAAGATGCACGTGAAAAATTTAATTATACATAGTGAAAAAAGCTTGCTGGACGACTTACTAGTAGTTCATGAAAGCTTAGACATATATTTATAAAGTTCTCTCACAACACCCTCTCCACCTTTTGAGCTCAATACTAATTTAGACACTGCCTTGATTTCGTCACAAGCATCAGATGGACAAATCGGAATTCCTACAAAACGCATAACCTCTAGATCATTCATATCATTACCAATATATATAACTTCTCCACATTTAATATTATGTTTATCACAATAAGATAATAGAATTGTTTTTTTATCCTCAACACCATTGAGAACAGGGATATTTAATTTCATCGAGCGTCTTTTAACAACTTCATTCTTTTCCTTTGATAAAATAAGCTGCTTAATACCAAGTTTTTTTATCTCTTCGACACCCAATCCATCAGAACGATTTACAACAACAGTTTCAAAACCATTTTCACATAACATAACCTTATTATCAGTCATAACTCCATCAAAATCATAAACAATCAATTTAACATTTCGCAATTTTAAATTTGTCACATTATTATCATTATCAACGACATAATGTATACGATAAAATTGCATAATTTTATTCATCAACTCCAAATCTTCGTAATCATCAATTTCGAACCGTTGTTCTTTGCGTAAAAGATATTTTTTAATTTTGCCACAAAAACGACTTTTTGCAGCAAGAAATGAACTCACAGACATAACATACATAGACCCACATTCCACATAATCATTCTCTCTATCTTGTCTACGTTGTCTCATTTTCCTCTCATCATGATTTACTCCTGTTAAAAAATGTTCTTCTCCCTCCCTCCAAACAAATCTTCCAAATTCAGATACACCAACTATACAATCAACATTGGTATGTATTAACTCGCTGATTGCCCCATCAATATTATCACCAAACAATATTGGTGTAGTACATTGTAAAAAAACGACGATATCAGGATCGTAATTTTCTGTAGTATGTAAAAAATCAAGAACATGCAACAACACATCCTCTGATGAAACCTCACCATGAGAAAGCTCTATAGGCCTATCTAAAACCTCTGCCCCATATTTTTTACAAACTAATTTAATTTCATGACTATCTGTGGAAACAAAAATTCTATCTACCAAACTAGAAGACCTCGCTGCAATGATAGGATATGCAACAAGAGGGATTTTATTAAATTCTATAAGATTTTTTCTAGGAATTCCAAGAGAACCTCCACGAGCTGGTATAATAGCAATAACCTTCTTATCCATACTTTCTCCTAATCTC
>CAZLRI010000410.1:0-2393 GCA_964561745.1 uncultured Pseudobdellovibrionaceae bacterium
TTGTTTAGTGTCAATTGTATACTAACCCAGTGCATAATTTGTAATATTTTTTAAAAAGTAGTAATATACTTTGAATAAGGAGAAATTACGACCGGTGTCGTAATTTTGTAATTCATAGTAATATACCAACAATGATTATTTCCTCAATAATTTTTGTTTACTTTATCACTTTTCTGGCCATTTTTGTTCAGGTCTTTTTTTTGGTGACATTTTTAGAACGAAAAAGGGAGATAATTAGGAGGGAGGAAAAAATTGAGCTTGGAGTTTATCCGAGCGTGACTATTGTTGTCCCTTGTTGGAATGAAGAGAATACAATTCAAAGGACAGTTTTGTCTCTGCTTGATTTGGATTATCCAAAAGAAAAATTGCAATTATTTTTAATAGATGACGGTAGCACAGATAATACTCTAAAGGTATTGAAAGAATTTGAAACATATTCAAATATCAAAGTTTTTCACAAAGAAAATGGTGGCAAGCACACTGCTGTTAATTTGGGTTTAGAAAACAATACCAATGATTTTTTTGGTTGTTTAGATGCAGATTCCTTTGTTCATCCGGAGGCTCTTAAGAGAATTATTACTTACTTTGATAATCCTGAAGTTATGGCTGTTGCTCCTTCGATCATTATTCATAAGCCTAAAAATTTTGTTCAATATGCTCAGAAAGCGGAATATGAAATGGCTGTTTATATTAAAAAAATGCTTGGTTTTCTTGATGCTATTCATGTGACTCCGGGTCCGTTTTCTATATTTAGGAAAACAGTTTTTGATAAAATAGGCAATTATCGTAAAGCTCACAATACTGAAGATATGGAAATTGCTTATCGAATGCAGTCTCACCGTTATAAAATAGAGCAATGCAATGATGCTTATGTTTACACTGTTGCTCCTGATACAATCAAAAAGCTCTTTAAACAGAGAGTACGATGGATTTATGGGTTTATCAATAATACTTTGGACTACAAACGTCTTATTTTGAGACCAAAGTATGGAAATTTTGCGCTCTTTACGATTCCGTCTGGTGTGATTTCAATCAGCGCAGCTCTTTATTTATTTACTGACAATGTTGGCAATATTTTTAATAAAGGAATAGAAAAATTTACTCAAGCTTCAGTCACTGGTTTGGATTTTGGTTTTAATCTTCCTCACTTGAACTGGTTTTACATGAATACAGAGACTTCAGCAATTTTGATTTTTATTTTGTTTGGTCTACTTATTATCTCGATGATTTTAGGTAGCCAAATGGCTAATGGGCGAGTAAGATTTTCTCTAAACATTTTTTATTTTATTGCCATTTATAGTGTTGTGGCGCCATTTTGGCTTCTGAAGGCTGTTTATAATACAGTTTTTTCAAAAACTCCATCTTGGCGATAAATAATTATGGACTAGTCACTAGAACCTAGAACCTAGAACCTAGTCCCTAGAACCTAATTTATGATTGATTGGAAGAAATACATTTTAGTTTTTTTTATTACTTTAGCTCTTTTTATGAGTGCTTTTTACTTAAGCAATTTTTTGGGGAATAAAAAGATTGAGGATGTTAAAAGCATTCAAGACAAAGTAGCCATAGATATTTTGTCGTCTGAGACAAAGTTCGCCTTGCTTGAGGAGCTTTCCTGTAAAGATGTGGATAACACTTTTTTGTCCCAAGAGCTTGGAGAATTGGCAGGAAAGATTGAATATGGCGAGCAAAATATCAGTGGCAGTAAAAACGAAATTTTAAGTTTGAAGCGTTATTACTCCTTGCTTGAAATTAAAGATTATCTTCTGATGAAAAAAATGCGCGAGCGCTGCGGTTTAAAATCAATTTTCGTATTTTATTTTTATTCAGATAAAGATCGCTGCGAAGATTGTGAAAAACAGGGATATGTTTTAACAGCGCTTCGCGAGAAATATCCTGATTTCCGCATTTATTCATTTGACTATAATCTTGATCTTTCAGCTATTCAAGCATTAGTTTCTATTTATAAGGTCAAAAACGAATTGCCAGCTATGGTTTTTAACGGCAAAGTCTTTAATGGATTCCAGAGCGTTGAAGACATAGAAAAAAATCTTCCGGATCTGGAGAAGTTAAAGAAAACCGAAGATAATGCAAATCAAGAAAACTCTTAAAACTGGAGCCGCCTCTCGGACTCGAACCGAGGACCTACGGTTTACAAAACCGTTGCTCTACCAACTGAGCTAAGGCGGCAAAAAAAGTAAATCAAGCAAATCAAGTAAATCAAGTAAATTCAGCTGTCCTTGCTGTTCTTGCTTAATTTACTGTTTCATTTTCATTCTCTTTTATTTTCTCTCTCATATTTTTCAGCCGTTTTTTGTATTCGGAAACTTTTTTAAGGAAACCTGAAACTGTTTTATTTTTAGATGACTCACCAAAAATTGGAGTTCCAATGG
>CAZLRI010000411.1:0-2387 GCA_964561745.1 uncultured Pseudobdellovibrionaceae bacterium
GGGAAAGTTGGATTATAGCAAAGTCGGGTTACCCATTTGAAATGAGAAAGAACCTGTTTATGGTTGCTTGATGATGTCGCACATGGCTTCGCTTAATTGTCTTGTTGCTGAGTGTAAGAAAATGCAGTCATATGGTGCAATCGGAGTTATATTGATGGACTCCTCCGGTTTTTTTCTACCAGATGATGTTGGTAAAATTTTTGATAGGTTTTCCAAAGAATTGACCATTGATGTTGGTTTTCATGCGCATAACAATCTTGGGATGTCGATAGCCAATTCTGTCAGAGCTGTTGAATGTGGCGCAAATATTATCGATGCTTGTGCCCGTGGTTTTGGTGCAGGTGCTGGTAATGCACAACTTGAAATTGTCGTGGCAGTTCTTGATAAGATGGGTTTTGATCTTGGAGTTGATCTGTATAAGATTTTTGATGCAACTGATATAGCTGAACAATATTTGATTGAACATATTCCATATGTCAACTCAGTAAATATTGTGAGTGGGTTAGCCGGTGTATTTTCCGGATTTGTTAAGCATGTTGAAAGAATCTCAACACAATATGGAGTTGATCCAAAAGATGTTTTTTTTGAACTTGGCAAAAGAAAAGTAATAGGCGGACAAGAGGATGTTATTATTGAAGTTGCTATGGAATTGGTAGATAAAAAACGTAACAGATAATTTATCTTTATATAAAATTTTTATGATTAAACAAAATTTTTTAAAACAAAAGTTAGTAAGTGGTAAAATTGTTTTAGGAACATGGATGGTTACTCCATCTGTAATCCTTGCAGACATTGTCTCTGGTAGCGGCTTAGATTTTGTTATTATAGATTCGGAACATGGTCCAATCAACTTTGAAACTGCGCAGTCAATGATAATCGCGAGTGAAAATAATGGTGTTTCGTCTGTAATTAGGGTTTCTGGAGTTAATGAAGCTGAGATATTAAAAGCACTGGATATTGGAGCTCATTGTGTGCAGATACCAAATGTGTCAAGCCTAGAAATGGCACAGGAGGCTGTAGCATATTCGAAATATCCACCGTTTGGTAAAAGAGGTTTCTCACCATTCAATAGGGCTGGTCAGTATTCTTTGAAACAGGTGAATATTTTAACAAAAGATGCAAATGAAAATTCCATGGTTGCTATTCATGTTGAAAGTGCTGATGCTCTTGATAAGATAGATGAAGTGTTGTCTGTTGATAAAATAGATATAATATTTCTTGGTCTTTATGATATTTCAAAATCATTGGGGATCCCCGGTGAAATCAACAACCCTAAGGTTTCAAAAATGATGCAAGCAGCAATCAAAAAGATCTGTAATGCCGGTAAATATTGTGGGACGATTGCTACTGATTTTGATCAGTTAAAAAAAATTATTGATGATGGTGTGCAATATATAACCTTTTCAGCTGATTGCGAAGTGTTAAAGAATAGTTTTGAACAAATCGTTGATAATTTTAAAAAAATCACAGCAAACTGAAATCAGGAGATTTTATGGATTTTGGAATTAAAGGTAAACGAGCTTTTGTTACAGGTGGAGCGTCAGGGATAGGTGGGGCTATTGTTAGCGAGCTTGCTGCCGCAGGTGTAAAAGTGGCATTTGTTTCTCGAAATGAAGAATATGTTAAAAAGACTTTAAATGAAATAGGTGGAAATGCATTGGGACATTATGCCATTGTTGCTGATATCTCTCGGGAAGGTGCTCCGGAAAATATTTGCAAAGAAGTTGCCGATAATTTTGGTAATGCTGATATTATTGTAAATAATGTGGGTGATACTTTGGGAATTTTGGATCCATTGTGCTCTATCTCTGACTGGCGCAGGCTTTTTAGATTAAATTTAGAGGTTCATATAGAGGTTAATAATTTTTTCATTCCTTATATGAAGCAACAAAAGTGGGGGCGGATTGTGAATATTACAGCAGGAGCTGCTTTAGAAAATAGCGGTCCAGTTCCATACTGTTCAATGAAGGCTGCGTACACAGCTTATACAAGAAGTATGGCGCGTGTTTTAGCTCCCGAAGGTATTGTGATGTCTGCGGTATTGCCGGGAGTTGTCTTGACTGAAAATGGTCATTGGCAAAAAGTTTTAAAAGAAAGACCTAATCATGCCAAGAAATATTTGGCAGAAAGAACCAGTTTGAAGCGGTTTGGAACGCCAAATGAAATAAGTCCTATGGTTGTTTTCCTTTGTTCTGAGTTGGCTTCTTTTTGTCAAGGTTCAATAGTGCCGGTAGAAGGTGGACAGGCAAGACATTTTTTCTCAGGCAACTATTATAGCTTTGTATAACTATATATGAAATTAACAGATTATATCGCGGAATTTTTTAGTAATAAAGGTGTTAAACACGTGTTTGGATTAACTGGTGGTGCGGTTGTGCACCTTTTTG
>CAZLRI010000412.1:0-2376 GCA_964561745.1 uncultured Pseudobdellovibrionaceae bacterium
GGATCAAATTCAAATTCCATTGTAGTATATAATCTATACCTTAAATATACCAAATGTCAATAAAAAAGGTATAAAGAATCGTTCGTGAATCGTGGTTCGTGATTCGTGGAATAAGGACACCTGACCCCGATTTTTTAAAATCAGAAGATTATCACTTGTGATAATTATCTATATATGATATTATTGGGTTATGAATAACATTCGAATTCTGGAAAAAACCCAAAAAGGATGGTGGTCAATAGAGGAAGTTGCGTCTTTATTATCACTTTCCAAAAAAGCTGCTGCAGTATTTATCTCAAGATCTGTAACCCGCGGCGATCTTAAATATTTAAAACGAGGGTTATATGTTCTTCCTGACTGGATTTCTAAAGCTTCTGAGGAAGATATTTTTAAGATCTCCAATCTTGTTCAAACTCCATCGTATATCTCTCTACTAACCGCACTTTCGTTTTATGGAATTTCCACTCAATTTCCACAATCAATTTGTGAAGCAATTGGCAAAGCTAGAAGCGTAAAATATGAAGTTGAAGGATTTATTTTTAGTTATCGGTTTTTACCAAAAAATTTATTTGCAGAATTCAAAATGCAAAAAGGATTTTTTATAGCCACACCTGAAAAATCATTGGCAGATGCTCTATATTTAACATCTTTGGGCAGATATGCCATTGATAAAGCAGCTCTTGATTTAAGCAAGGTCAATTTTTCAAAATTGGAGAAAATATTAAAAATGTATCCTATAAGAAGCAGAAAATATGCCAAAGATTTTTTGCAAGGAGGATTATGAAACCTTTAGAAAAACACGAACAATTTGAGATGCAAGTCTTGGACATGATGCGCAAAGAAAAGTTGTTAGAGCGTTTGGTGTTCGGTGGCGGAACCATGTTGAGGTTGTGTCATCAGCTATCCAGATTTTCCGTTGATCTGGATTTTTTTCTCAAAGATCCATTTGTTAATTTTAAAGCTGATTTTAAAAAACTTGTTAATAGCGCAAAAAATGCCGGCTGGCAGATTACTGATCAGATTGAAAAACACTTTAGCTGGCTTTTAGAAATTAAAGGGCAAGGATTTCCCAGACGCTTAAAAATCGAGATTAGAAAAGATGAAACCAATGCAAAGGATCAGGAGATAGCTATTGCGTTTTCACCATATGAGCCAGTTATTCAGGTGCGTTTAACAGTATGCACGCTCAAACAGATGTGGAACAATAAACTAAGCGCATTGCTTGATCGCAAAGCGATTCGTGATGCATATGATCTGGAATTTATGATTCGTCGTGGAATTAAAGATTTTTCACAAACAGATAAAAAAGCCTTGTCTGATTTAAAAAATATTATTTCTAATTTTAAGCAACAGGATTTTCATTCAATACTTGGCAGCCTTTTACCGCCAGAGGAAAGAAAAAGAATAGAAAAAAGTGGTTTTGTCCTTTTAACCAGCGCATTACAGGAAGAAATGTCTAAGGACGATGAGCAGTGAGAGTGAATCGTGCAATGCAATTCCCTCCCACTTTCAGCCAGAGGCTGATCCGCCTTTGGCGGAGTGGGGAGGGCAAGGGAGGGGGGACGTTGTGTAATTGTTGTGCCATAAAGTCTCCTTTGGAAGACCTTATACACTGCACTTTTAACTTTTAGATGACATCCATTTCTTTCTTGACAAAGTATACACTTTAAAGTATACTTTAATCCAAATAAAGAAAGGAGTTTCTATGTATAACTTCGTTACTCTCAAAGAGTTACGCCCGAAATTACCTAGAATTATTGAAGATGTGGACGAACACTTAGGTAGATATATTATTGCCAAACATGGCCAAGCAGTTGCTGTCCTGCTTTCTATAGTTGATTTTGAAAGCCTAATTGACACTGCCGAAGAGGTGATGGACAAAGACAATCTAAAAAGGATACGAAAAGGGATATGCGAAGCAAGAAAAGGCAGAACCGTGAATTGGAACAAGATCAAATCAAAGTATAAAATTTGAGGCGACTTATGGTTTACCGCATTGAGCTAACCAAGCAAGCTGAAAAATCTTTTGGGCTAGTTATGAAATCACAACCAGCTATTGGTGCACGAATTGCTCACGCAATAGACGCCATAGCATCTGCTCCTAATGTTGGGGTTCCTTTGAAAGGAACATTAAAGGGTTTGAACAAATATCGTGTTGGTCCGTATCGTATTATTTATAAAATACATAGATCTTATTTATTGGTAGTTGTCATCGACATCGGGCATCGTAAAGAAATTTACAGATAAACAACTTTTTTATGCTGAAATAATAACCCAAATCCGAACATAGTGAAGAATTTGGAGAATACTGGAGATTTTAATTTAAGCCGCGTCCTTTTCCAATCTTTCAGCTATCCAAACTTTAATAATAGACTG
>CAZLRI010000413.1:0-2374 GCA_964561745.1 uncultured Pseudobdellovibrionaceae bacterium
TCAGCAAAAATCGCGTTATTTTTAAGATTCAATCTTTTTTTCAGTGTCCATGAGCTTTTTGAGATGCAATGGAACTCGGAATAGACATCGTACCCCCCCTCTAAAGAGATTACGATATATGCTTACTAGTATAAAGTTTCAATAAAATCTTTACATATATAATAATTGGTGTATTCTGCCCTCACAGGGATATATCTCTGTAGAAAAGGGGGCGGAATGCCACGCAAGAGCCAGAGAGCACAGTTAATTTTGAGCGAAGCAGAGATTGAGATATTGACCAAGCTAAGCATGTCTCGAACTGCTGAGAAGCGAGAAATCGATCGATCCAAGATATTGCTTGGCTATGTGAACGGCAAAGAGATTTCACAGATTGCCATAGATGTGGATGTGAGTCGGCCAACTGTCTATAAATGTATAGACAAAGCATTAGCAACAGGTGTTGAAACAGGATTGAAGGACAAATATCACAGGCCACATGAATCAGTGATTACGGATGAAGCTAAAGCATGGGTGATTCATCTGGCTTGCACAAAGCCGACAGAGCATGGTTATGCGGTCGAGGTGTGGAGTCATTCAGCGCTGGCTGCGCATGTGCGGCAACACGCAGTTGAGTTTGGTCATCCATGTTTGCAAAGGGCGGTTAAGGCAACGGTTTGGCGAATTTTGGAAAAGAATAAAATACGACCGCACAAGATCCGGTATTACATGGAAAGGCGAGATGAGAAGTTTGAAGAGAAGATGCATGATGTCTTGATGATTTACAAGGAAGTGGAAGCTCAGAGAGCGACCGGAAACAAATCGGGTATTATAACTGTAAGCGTAGATGAAAAACCCGGTGTGCAAGCGATTGGGTGTACAGCGCCTGATTTACCGCCGAAGATTGGAAAACATACGACATGGAGTCGTGATTATGAGTACAAACGGTTTGGTACCGTATCAATTTTGGCGGCACTGGATATTCAGACGGGACATGTTATTGGGCAAGTTCATCGTCGGCATCGCAGTAGGGAATTTATTGAGTTGCTAAAAGCATTAGACGAGCATTATCCAAAGGATCATCAGATACGAGTTATATTGGACAATCATTCAGCGCATATTTCCAAGGAAACGACGGCTTATTTAGGAACACGACCCAACCGATTTCTTTATGTACATACGCCCAAACACGGGGCATGGTTAAATTTGGTGGAAACATTATTTGGAAAGATGGCTCGAACATTTTTAAAGGGGATACGTGTGAAGTCAATCGAAGAGCTGGAAGCAAGAATTCTGAAAGGAATTCAGGAAATCAATGAATCGCCGGTCATATATCGATGGAAAAAATTTGACTTCGCTAGCGCTTGATATATGTAAAGATTTTATTGAAACCTTATACTAGCCCACTCTTACATGCCCAATCGCGGAAGTCGGATTAAAAGAACGCAACCCAAGCATCACCTTAAAAACTGCTCAACTTTCTCCTGTCTTTTTGGACGAACTCGTGTATTCTAAATCCGCTCAGGGGCGATACAATGTTAGTCAAGGTTTCTCCTGTCTTACAAGCAGCTTGATATGTTGTTTTTCCAATGCAATATAGAGCTCCTCTAAATTTTTCAATCTCTTTATTACAAATAGAAGTAAGAGCTCTTACTGCACTTGGACTATGAAACAAGATAATATCGATCTTATTAGAAGCAATAAGATTTTTTAATCTTGGTTTATCAATATCATCAGAAACAACGGTCTGATATGCTTCAACATAATCAACACAAAAATCATGTTCTCGCAATGCGTTCGGAAAGGAATCATCATAAATATTAGAGGCAGGAAATAGAATTTTTTTATTAACCAAATTCATCTTACATATTTTTTTCGCCAGCCCCGCACCTGAATAATGATTATCATCAGGCAAAACAATATTTCCAACACCAAAGGCACTTAAAGCATCTTTGGTAACCTGCCCAACTGCAGCAATCCACTCAAATGAAGAAAGCAGATCAAGTATGTTAATTTCAGAAAAGACATTCTCTATTCTTGAAAAAAAAGATCGAACAGCGTTTGGGCTTGTAAAAACTATTCCGCCATAATCTCTGATGCTCAAAATAGCATTGTCTAAGGCAGTATAATTATCTGATGAAGAAATGATTTTAATTAAAGGGATGTGGACAATTTTCACATTATTTGACTGAAGCAGATCAATAATTCTTTCAGCACCCTGCTTTTGCTTTGTCAAAAGCACTCTTTTATCTCTTAATTCAACTAATATTTTTCTATCCATTATTAACTAAAAATTCTGCTGCTCTTATTCCAAGAGCTTCCGGTGATTCTTTAGGTCCTTTTATTTTAACCAGCCTTCTATCTTTGTTAATTTCAAGATAAGCTGTTATATGTATTT
>CAZLRI010000414.1:0-2361 GCA_964561745.1 uncultured Pseudobdellovibrionaceae bacterium
CTATCGGACATTCAAGAATTTCAATACAATTATTTACATGCTTACGGGAAAGTTGGACTTATAGCAAAGTCGGGTTACCCATTTGAAATGAGAAAGAACCTAGAGAAATAAGCAGGAGTAAGCAACCTCCATAAAACACCCACATTTTCAATTTCTTTGTAGGTCCAAAAAAATAATATAACAATCCCCCAACAAATAGAATTGGAACAACATATTTTAACTCTGAAAGAATAATCATGATAACCGATGATAAATCCTCATAATGAGCGTAAAAACTAATAAACCTTGGCAAAACTGAATAAGCAAGCACACCATGTAACAGCAAGAGACACAAAAAAATACCAGCGGCTATTTTTATTTGTAGATTCTGTAACATTTGAGACCTTGTAGCAAAGTCACAAAAAAATACAATAATTTTAGACTATTTCAGTTGCTCAGGAACTAGGATTGTCATCTGCTTACGCGCCGAGTGTCTCAGGTTTGCGATGATGTGCAGGCAAAACCAAAAAATGACTGCGTACTCATAACAGAACACACCTAAAAGCAATATTGGTTGCTCATATTAATTTCATATCCAGATAGATATGTATCATAATGTGGATTATGGACACCTGACCCCGGTTTTTCCAAATAAACTCTCTATTTTCCACCAGTCCACTTATTTCGAAATAACAAGTCCCTGAGTAATAAAAAATGCCCCGCAAGGGGGCATTTTTATTGGCTCACCATTGTGCTTGCCCGCCAACCTTAATGAAATATGATAAATAGAGGGGACGACGTTAGAACTAGGATTCTAAGACATGGCGTTAATTGGATACCTGTCTAATTATTTTTTGCTTACATTTACTGCGCAAGGACCTTTTTCCCCTTGAGCAGCTTCGTATTCAACTTTGTCACCATCGGTAATTGGACCATTTACTATGGCTGATGAGTGGACAAAAAGATCTTTTCCACCATTGTCCGGCGCGATAAATCCAAAACCCTTTGATTCATTGAAAAATTTTACTGTACCAGTTTCCATATCTTCCTCCCTTTTTTTGTCATGTAAGAATTTACATAACAATTTCAGTAGTTGTGAATATATACACTATCAACATTATAAGCAAACAGTTTTAGCTTAGGGCCTGCACTAAAATAACATGGACAAGTTAACGAGCAAGGAGTATACTGCTATGAGTGAGCGACTCAAAATCCCGAACGAACAAGTTGTTGTCTCTGTTACCGTATCTCAACGAGAAGCAGAAAAGAATTGCCGCCGCAGTTGAAGCGCGCTCCCTTGGATACGGAGGAGTTTCTGCAGTTTCCAAGGTCACCGGTTTGTCCCGCACGACCCTTCATCGGGCTATCGAAGAATTGAAAGATCCCAAGACCCGAAGAGAGATAGCAAAAGAAAGGGTGCGTGTTTCCGGAGGAGGGCGGAAGAAGATTTTGGCCCAGCATCCGTCTCTCCTCAAGAAGTTGAAGTTGCTGGTGGAACCGGCAACGCGCGGCGACCCCATGTCTCACTTGCTGTGGACCTCAAAAAGTACGCGCCATTTATCAGAAGTCTTGTCCCGAGCGGGGAAACCTGTCGGGCCCCAGGTAATCGCCAGAGCCCTGCAGGAAATGAACTACAGCCTCCATGCCAATTCCAAAAACCTGGAGGAAGGATCGAATCGACCGAATCGGGACGGTCAGTTTCACTTTCTGAACAAATGCGTGAGCCGGTATTTGGACAAGGGGAACCCGGTCATTTCGGTGGACACGAAGAAGAAGGAGTTGGTCGGCCGCTATCACAACAAGGGCCGCGAGTGGCGGCCACAGGGAGAACCGGAGAAAGTTCTTGTCCATGATTTCATCGATCCGGAAGTTCCCAAAGCCATTCCCTACGGGGTGTATGATGTCGGAAAGAATGCAGGATGGGTCAATGTGGGCTGTGATCATGACACGGCAACATTTGCGATGGAGTCGATCCGCCGCTGGTGGCGTGCGATGGGGGAAGAGGTCTATCCGAAAGCAAAAAAGCTGTTGATCTGTGCCGACTCCGGCGATAGCAACGGATATCGCATTTGTCTCTGGAAGGTAGAGCTTCAGAAATTGGGCGATGAAACCGGGTTAGAAATGTCCGTTTGTCACCTTCCTCCCGGAACGAGCAAATGGAACAAGATCGAACATCGGTTGTTCTCTCATATCAGCATGAACTGGCGAGGGCGTCCGCTGGTCAGCCATGAGGTGGTGGTGAAACTGATCGGAAAGACGAAAACGAAAACGGGCATCAAGGTCAAAGCCAAGCTGGGCAAAGGCAGATATCCGACCAAGGTGAAAGTGATAATTGTCAAGCAACATGTCGCCTAAATATTTACGCGGCGATTTGATATTCTC
>CAZLRI010000415.1:0-2351 GCA_964561745.1 uncultured Pseudobdellovibrionaceae bacterium
ACCTTGCACGACTTTCCTTCCAACCCTTGACAACTGCAAGTAATCGGTAGTGGCGTGTGGGCGGGCGTGGACAATGTTTGGGAGCAGGACAAACTCGAAGCCAGAAAAATGCTTGAAAATGGCGACGAATCCCACACGTCCACTGCACGCTTTGTTAGGCGGGTTTTTATTGCGCCTACCACCTTTTCTTTAGCAGTGCTGGCTTGCCATTCCAGACTCTGTATTCGATTCCGTCGTGTACATGCAGTTGTGCGTAACGGCGCATTATGTATTCAACGGCAGTTTCTGAATATTGTAATTCTTGTAAATCGGTTATATCTACAAAATCGGCATTAGGTATTGCTTCGTCTGCTTTGGACGCATTGCTTAATTTACGCCGTACCAATCGCTCAATTTTCATCCAATCATCATCAACTTTTTCTATTTCTTTCTTGTGAACACTTTCTTTGGCAGAGGCTCTCTTTCTAAAAAAATCTTGTGTTGTCCGAATAACAGTCACTACCCATTTTTCCGCTGGGGTAATGAAAAAACCAACAGCAAGACCAATTCCATAGTCGTTGAACAAAACAGAGCCAGCAGGAAAAAGAGCAAGTACAGTCGCACCACCAATTACCGCTATCAATGATGCGATTTTTTGAACAGGAACTGTTTCTGGCGTCTCTCCTGGTCTAAAAGCAAACCAAGAGAGATAGCCAATAATCAGACCAAAGGCAAATCCAGCCATAGAAATTATTTCTCGTCTTCTGGCTTTTCAGCGGTTGGTAATAATAAACGAGTTTGAGATTCAAGGTCATTGGCGGCTTTTAGCACCTGTGTTTTAAGTTCGCCAAGAGTTTCTGGCAGACCTTCGAGTAACAGATTCATGCCGCCCATGAAATCGGTCATCTTTGCAGAGAGTTCATTTGCTGGCAGGGTTCTAGCGGCATTTTTGAGTTCATCAAGTTGCTTGGGGAAGTCTTGCGAGAGTTTAGATGTGTACTCCTTTGAAACAATTTCAAACGCTTGGTCAAGCATGTCAATTTTACGTTCCAGTATTTCAATCTGAGTTCTATTCATTCTGTGTACAAGTTCTACTTTTCTCGTTTGTATCTCTGACAATTGGTCGCCGAGTTTCTGTTCCATCTGCGACTCGGCAAGTTTGCTCTTTGCCTTAGATTGGTCTTGTAACATTCGATTTTCACGTTCAGAAAGTGCTATTTCGTCATGAGTGACTTGTAAAGATTGAAATCTAGAATTTATCACATCAACCTTTTTGCTAATGCTAGGGTCAAGGTCATAAACAACAATTCTTCTACCAACTTCTTCAATTTGTCCAGAACCAAACATGAGGTAAGCAAGTATTCCAAAAAGCATGGCTAATGAAGCAACGCTATATCCTTGCCCGTATGCCAAAAACAACGAGGAATATATTATGGCAGACAATATCGAAAGGCGAATAGCAATTGCGTCTGGGGAAATGACTTTATTGATTAGGAATAAAATACCCGCCACTACAATTGCGCCTACAACTAATATAACCGCTTCTTGCGATGATTTGACTTCTACAACAATATTGGTTGCGTGAGTTGCAGTGCTGTTCCAAGCAATAGCAAAAGCCGCCATAGGCAGGAAAGTAGCCGCAAACAATTGCACCCATTTCAAGGGTCTAGTTGCCAATTTTGTTGTAGATTCCTGCGAAAACTTAAAAGAGTTAACCGCAAGAAAAGGTACAAAAGAAATTGACCAAAGCATGAAAGCCCACATCAAGATATTCGAGAATAATGTGAGCAATGCAGAGATGACAGAACCAAGCGAGAAACTATTGGCGGCAAACATTTTTTGAATACCGTCAGTAGCAAGCGAAATTACACTTGGTAGCCAGTCTTGGGATGCGTTAGCCGAAGTAAATATGGCAACTACACCTAGCACGAATTGAAACAGAGAATTAACCAAAAAGAAAAATATTGCCCAATTCAATATGCGACGGGCATATTTAGGCATGAGGGCAAGAAGTTTCTTTTGTCTCTCTTGTAACACTTCTACGAGCGTGTTTTCATCTAACTCTTTCATTGTGGGGTTTTCCTTTTTAGCCATTTTTATTCCTTCCTTGAGATATTCATCTACTTTGGATTGAGGTAACACAAACGTATTGGTTGTCTGACTTTGGTCTGGAATAAATCCCTTTTCTTTGCCACAAATAACGCACTTATCGGTTCTGACATTAAAATTTCCACAATTTTTACATTTCCAACCTGTATCTTCTAACATGCCTTGCTCCACTCCGATTATTTGACAAACTTTTCCAATCAACCCGCCTAACTATGAGATATACAGACTACTCTGTATATGACTCCAATTTAGGGTGTTATACA
>CAZLRI010000416.1:0-2348 GCA_964561745.1 uncultured Pseudobdellovibrionaceae bacterium
TCTAGCAGCCTGTCGGACTTAAGTCGAAATACCGACAAAAACCTGTAACAGTCTTGTTTAAAGAGCTAAAAAATGATATAATAGGGCTGTTGAAGCTTGTTTGATAAGGGACTTTTATCGTGAGTAATAATTTTCGTCATGCAGATAGATTAACCCCATATTTGTTGCCCCCTTCTATTAATGAATGGCTACCAGAGCAACACCTTGCTCGTTTTGTCGTCGAAGTTGTTGGTCAGCTTGATTTAACTTCGCTTAAGGCCGCCTATTCAGGCAGAGGTTCTAAGGCCTACAGCCCGGCCGTGCTTTTATCCCTGCTTTTTTACGGCTATGCCACTGGCGTTTTTTCCAGTCGTAAACTTGAGCGTTCCACTTATGATTCAGTGGCTTTCCGTTACGTTTGCGCAAACGAGCATCCCGACCACGATACCATCGCATCATTCAGAAAACGCTTTCTTGCTGAGCTTGAGCTGATCTTCGTTCAGATTTTGCAGATTGCACGGCAGATGAATGTTTTTAAGCTGGGAAAAATCTCTCTTGATGGCACAAAGATTCATGCCAATGCTTCCAAGCACCAGGCACTGAGCTGGAAGCATGCTTGTGAGCTTGAACAGAAGCTCAAGGAAGAAGTCGCCCGCTTGATTCGTCTGGCAGAAGAAGCAGACGCAGATGACATCCCTGATGGAATGGATATTCCGGAAGAATTAAACCACCGTGAAACACGTCTGAAAGCCATAGCTGATGCCAAGGCCGAAATTGAACGGCGCGCTTCCGAAAAATATGCTGAAGCAAAACGCGAGCATGAACGAAAACTGGCTGAGCGCAAAGCAAAAGAAAAAGAAAGTGGCAGGAAATCCGGTGGCAAAAAGCCAGCTGAGCCCAAACCGGAGCCTGATGATAAAGATCAGGTTAATCTCACAGATTCAGAGTCAAGAATTATGCCACTGTCTGGCGGTGGTTTCGAGCAAAGTTATAATGCCCAGGCATGCGTTGATGTTGACTCAATGCTGATTGTAGAAAATCATATTACTCAAAATGCTAACGATAAAAAAGAAATAGAACCGGCCCTGAAAGCCCTGAATTCATTGCCGAAAACCCTTGGCAAGGTTGAAGCCCTGCTGGCAGATGCCGGTTATTTCAGCAAGAACAATGTTGAACTCTGTGTGAAAGAGGAGATTCAACCATATATCAGCACAAACCGCGATAAGCATAATCTGACTCTTGAACAAAGGTTTCCCAAACAACTGGAACCAATTTCGCCATCTGCCGATGCGGTAGCGAAAATGACGCACAGAATGAAAACAAGCGAGGGCAAAACCCTTTACGCCAAAAGAAAACAAACGGTCGAACCTGTCTTTGGCATTATAAAAGCGGCAATGGGGTTCCGACAGTTTCTGCTTAGAGGCTTAAAATCAGTCGAAGGCGAATGGAACCTTGTCTGCATGGCCTGGAATATTAAAAAACTATACGCACTGGGGCAATAAAAGGAGAGAGTGAGCCAACAAAACACCCAATATAGTTCAAATTAACTCATTTTTTGGCTTGTTGTCCCCCGGTTTTTTAAAACCCGGTAACACGGCAAGCAATTATAAAGCTTTTCAAAACTCAATGACCGACAGGCTGCTAGGAAATAATAACCTGTTTATAAAGACGCGCTTTAGTCCCCAGATTCCGGACTTGCTCGGCGCGAGCATCGCATTGTTAAACCGATTTTTTCAAATTTCTTTTAAGAAGTGATTCAATGAATTGATTTAAGCTTTGGTTTGCCTGTTTTGCTCTCAGAGTAAGGATTTTGTGAAGTTCCTTGTCTATTCTTAGAAGAAATTTGCCTGAATAGTCCTTGTTCGTTGACTCAGGAAGTGGGATCTCATCCTCTTCATGTATTTCTATCCACTCTCCAAGAATTTGGCAAAGTTTGTTATAAACGTCTAGTTCATTCTCACCGTGGCAGCAAGGGCCTAGAAAGCCGGGAATGGAACCTATATAGCAGTTATCCTCATCAGAAAATTCAACAATTTTATGATATTTATCTGCTGGCTTCATTTTCTTGTTACCTCACTTATTACACGTTTTACCTCTTTCAATTGATAAGGCTTTGCATCGTCGCCAAGGTTGCCAGAAATTGTGATTTTTGGCCCAAGAGGATGAAGCAGGTTTCGGTGACTACCTTTTCCGCCACGGTCCTCAAACCCATGTTGGTTCAATTTTTTAATCAACTCGCGAATTTTGGGAGGCATACTATAATGATACCACTTTTCTGGGAGTGGGGCAATTTGTGCTTTGCCTTTTCAAATCGGTTTAACGTCAGCGATCATTGGACGCCGAGCGCTTTTCAGCGAGGGGATCAGGGC
>CAZLRI010000417.1:0-2343 GCA_964561745.1 uncultured Pseudobdellovibrionaceae bacterium
ATCGTTGATTAAGACCAGCGAAAAACGCAATTTATGCCCCACTTGAGTATATCTCCATTAACAAGATAAAAGGTCAATTTTATCCAACTTGCAAAAGGTGCTGTAATGACAGAATATCTCAAAGAGCGAATCAAATACCTGACAGAGCTACTTAAAGTCTTTTGGACAGGCTTTCTGCTTACAGTTGGAGGAATAAGTAGTCTACTTTTACAAATAGACTCGCCTATAAAGGTAATACTTATACTAAGTGGACTTATTCCAGTGATAAGTTTTATAACAATATTAATAGTGTTGGGTTATAAAATAGATCAGTTAATAAATCAGCTAAAAAACAAGGAGGATATATCATGCTCACCTATGAAACAATCAGCATAATTGTCATAGTAATACTCACAATAATTACAGTATATGGATCAATTAAAATAGCTGTACATGCCATAAAAGAACCAAGATATAAGAAGATATAGCTATTCGAGGGATAATGAAAAAAAAATGGAAAAATCCCATAACGCTAAGAAAAAGGATAATTTGATTGAACAAAACTAAATGGATACTATTCATGGCTATAATTGCCATGTGTTACGGAATAATCGTTTCAGCAGAATCTCTTGATGCAGACTCCGAATTCCGAAATATTCAGGCAGTCTGGCAGCCATGGGATATCAGGGGTCAGGGGTCAGGGGTCAGGAAAGAGTCCCTGAAATACCCATCTCCCTTTGCAATATTAAAATCCATACCATCAGGTGCTATCATTATTTACCAACGAGTTATTTCCCCTCAGCAGGGTGGTGTTTGCAACTTTGAGCCTTCTTGCTCCCAGTTCACTCTCCTTTCCATTAAAAAATATGGAATTATTGAAGGTATACTAATGACCTCTGATCGATTACAACGATGCCATTATTGTGTAGCTGGTGAATATCATTTTAGACCGGGAGGTAGATTTTATGACCCGGTGGAAAATCATTGCTTGAGTGAAAGCCGCTTTCTTACAGGAAAACGAGGATTGAAATACTGTTTGGAGTATGGATATGTGGAAAAAAATATCGTTATTATGCCTCATTCTCTTTGAGATATGCCTTGTGTCGGGTATATGCCTACAGAATGCAGAATGTGAAATGCAGAATGCGGAATTCTCAAATGAAACCGTTCTCTCTTTTGCTGATTATCTCTTTGGTCAAGAAGATTATTACCGTGCTGCAAGCGAATACCAGAGGTTTATCTTTATAGCTGCCAATGGTGCTACCCCTGATCAAGATGAAGAGACTATCCAAAGGGCAATGTTCAAGATTGGCTTATGCTACCAGAAAAGCAGACAATGGAATACTGCATTGACATATTTCGAGGAACTCAAGCAAAAACTGCATGGCAGAACTGATGCCATCGTATTTGAAATAGGAAGGACAAATTACCTAAAAGGGGATTACCCTCAGGCTATAAAGATATTTCAACGCCTGACAGTTTCGCGTAAACTCGGAGATGAAAGCCAATATATGCTTGGCTGGTGTTATCTTAAGCAAATGGATTGGGGAAAGGCAGAGATTGCCTTTGATCAGATTAAGCCCGAAACATCGGTGTATACCTTTTCTCAGGAGTTGGCTGAATTTGCCAAAAATGGGGCTAAACTCCCGCACAAATCACCACTTACGGCAGGTATAATGTCTCTGCTGTTTCCCGGTGCCGGACAGGCATACCTGCATAGATTTGGGGATGGCACATTTTCAATGTTACTTACTCTGGGGACAACATGGCTCGGATATCATTATTATCATGAAGGATATAAGAATACTGGTAGTATCCTGACTGGATTGGGTATTACCTTTTACGGTGGAAATATCTATGGTGCTGCAGCCAGTGCTAAATTAATCAATGCTTCATCTCGTGCCAATTATCTGGAACAGATTGACAGATTGGACAAGGAAAGGGGAGTAACCATTGAATACTGGAAGTAGGGGCAGACCTATGTGTCTGCCCGCATGGAGCATAGTCATTTTATTGCTGATTTTCCTAAATTCTAAAGTGTATGGTTCATCAGAGCCACAACTTGAATTTGCCGATTATCTCTTTGAAAACCAGAATTTTTATCAAGCCATCACCGAATACAAGCGATTTATCTTTCATCATCCTGAAAGTCAGCCGCTTAATCTTGCCTATTATAAGATTGGGCTATGCTACAAACACGGTAAAAAATATAATCTGGCTCGGGATTCATTTGAAATGGTGTTGGATAACCAACCAGATGATAGCCTGAAAAAGATGACTGGATTAGCATTGGCTCAAACCTATGTTGATGAAGAAAATCTTGAGGCAGCAAGGTTTGAATTAGATGAGCTTCCCCCTGACTCA
>CAZLRI010000418.1:0-2330 GCA_964561745.1 uncultured Pseudobdellovibrionaceae bacterium
GGGGAACCAGAACATGTTGATTTTACTGGATTCCTGCCTGCGCAGGAATGACAACAAAAAAGCAATTGCGACACAGTCTCTAGCGCTAGGAAAAGGGGGTTGAATGGGGATTTTTAATGAATCTTTTCCTGCAATCAGGGAAGTAACCACTCAATATATCTTCATGATTTAAAAATAAAAAAACAACGCAATTAACTGGTCAAAGGTGCCTGTCAATGATCAGCAGGCAGAACAACTAACCCTGAGGGCAGGCGATGATGCAAGAGCTGTTCAATGGATGGACCTTAACCCAGAAAATCTAGGAAATCTTTATGCCAGCCACAGCGACTTTGTAGCCAGGGCTATGCGATGGGTAGGATTTTAAGAGGTCTATTATGGGTCTGGTGGAAAATGATTATTTCCATCTTGCTGTCATTTCGAAGTCTTTTTTGTTGTCATCTCGAGCGTACTACACTATGATCAGAAGGGAGGATAGGGAAGGCTATTATGTTTAACGGTGGAGAGACACATCGCATTTTTTCAAACGCAACAGCGTGTGAATCAGTTAGCGAACCAGTCTCCTCTTCGCAAGACGATCTTTGCCACAGAGAGTTGAGGCAGCCGCTTGAAGAATTTTCTGAAGATTATTGTGCAAATTCTGATAATCAGAGCAGTTCATTTTGCACTCCAGATTTGCCTGCCATTGGTATTGAAGATTTTCCAGAGATCATTAGGGAACAAGTAAGTATTTATGAAACTGCACTGCGTGTTTTAAGAACATCCGGGTTGGAGTCGCCTGCTATTTCCAGCGTGACAGATGTTCCTTCTGCAATGATCAATAATCCAAATGAGCATCAAATGTTTGATGTGACATTAGGTGAAAACTTAAGTGTTAGAAGTTTCCGTGAAACAGGTCTTGATCATCATATTTTTTTTTATAATGGTGGGATGACTGCCTTTAGAGGAGAAGCTACTATAGTGTGGAGTAGAAGTAGATGGGGAATAAGACGTAGGTTCATATTAGGTTCAGGGTCAGCACCAGAAAGAATACCTGGTAGAGGACGTGTTGATTTAGTTGTTCTTTATCCTGAAACTTTTGGAAGGGTTACATTTAGAGATGTTCCTTCAACAATAATTAGAAGTCGCGTACTTAACGAGATGACCTCAAGAATAGGCAATAGTTTACCTCGATCATTGTTTGTGGGTCTGCGTGGTTTCGTAATATATCCTGAGACACATAGTAGAGATCGAAGTTATTATGACCCAGAAACTCAAACAATTAATATGATCGGGCTATCTGTGTCCGTAAACAGAATTTTACACGAACTAGGCCACAACTGGGAACACCAGGCCGGAAGGGATATCATTCAAATTTTTAGAAGAATATCGTGGAATATAATAAGAACGCCGGGAAATTTTAGCTTTGATCCTCCGAGAAGAATAAGTGATGATCAAGATGATTTTTTTGATGTCGCAAGAAGCAGATATTGTCAGTCAATGACTTGCAGATCTGGTCCGCGAGGAAGCACAATAGATCTTTATACAGACGATCATCTTTATGGAATGGAAAACGAACATGAAGATTTTGCTATGTTAATTTCAGGTTATCACGGTCGACCAGAAGATTTAAGGCAGAGGATTAGAACTCAGATGCAAAATGGAAATTTTGAGTTAGCAGTAAAGTATTTATTTGCGAGATATTGTGTATATGAAGGGAGAGAATATCGTGTATATGGGAGAGAATATCAAGTAAATGACCAAAGTTTTTCTCTGGGACTTTTTGAAATTAGACAGGCAATCAATTTAGCTTTATCAGAAAGTTCAGAAAGCGAAAGAACGAATCTAATTAGGCTTCGTGACATCATTGAAGAGATCATGGCAGCTGGACATCGCTTTTTATCGGAAAACGATCTCGAAAATCCTGCGGCTAGAGTACAATAAAATTGTAGATTGCAATATGTCCACAGGAATCCAGGAATCCCATCTGCACGAAGGGGCAAAAAAGTCATACAGAAGCCAAAAAAACATTATTTGCCAAACATTTAATCTTATCTGCCTTATATTTTTTTAATTTGAGACAAAACTGACCATTGCGGTTGATAAGATATACCGCTGCCAATATGGGGGATAGTTTTCAAATTCTAGCCCCAGATCAATCTGATGATAGTATTCAAGTTCTTCAGGCAGTTCAGAGATGCCTCTCATAAATGTAGTCATTGTAAAAATCGGCAATGGAGAAATTGACAATTGGTCAGAGACTAAAAATAAAGATATTGGTTCATCAGGCATATTTTGTTTACCCAGGCTGGACCATAGCAGTCGTTATCCAATTGTATCATTTTCGTCATCAG
>CAZLRI010000419.1:0-2327 GCA_964561745.1 uncultured Pseudobdellovibrionaceae bacterium
CCCAAAAATCAATAGATTAACTGATGTCACGCACGGGAAAAGAACTGACAGGGATGCGCAACTCACAAAGGAAACACAAGCCGTACATGCTGGGACGGTGGATTTGTGCCAACCTCACTGCGGGAAACACGCAATTGGTAGCCGAATAGGTTATCATACGGAAGCGAGTATATCTGCCTGCGCCATTCGCTATTCGCTCCGCTCCCGCAGGTACAGGTGAAAAGCCCGGTGCGATAATTCCGCATAAGCGCAGCAATCCCTGTGGGATAAGCGCAACAATTCCTTGGGACGCCGGGATTTGTCCATAAGAGCGTCTGGATGATATGCGGGGGAGGGCGGGTAACTTAACTGCCCTCCCTATCGCGACGCATGCCCGTCACAATTGCGGAAAGCAACGCGATGAGCGAGATTATTATGAATCAGCGCGTGAATTTGGAAAATACTGTGTTGAGTGGCGTCAAAAAAATCATCTGAAGTCCAAAATCATAAAGAATGCGACATAATTTATGCTTGGCTTAAATGATATGCTACTAATAAAAATGAGTGCATACAAATGACTTCAATAGAAATGCTAAATAGTTATAAAATAGATAATTATATATTTTGGGTTGGAGCCGGAATTTCTCGTTCTAACCCAACATCTTTACCGCTTGGGTGGGATTTGACGAAATTCGCATTGAAAGAAGCTTGCGGAGAATCTGTGCAGAATAAAGTCTTTGATATTTGGAAAATTGCAAATCAATTAGCTCAAACAGACATAGATAATCCAGCGCCATTAGGGGCGTTACCCAGATTAGAATCAATCTTGGGTGAAATTGAAGATGTTCAAAATAAGCTTATTGGATATGAATTCAATTTTCTAAATGGGTTTTCAGCATTCCTAGACGCACCATACAATCAAAACCACTTATATTTAGCGGATCTGTTGCAAAGGGGTGCAACAATAATAACCACCAACTTCGATCTATGCATCCAAAAAGCATATTTTGATTTGGCCAACGCGAAGGACCAGTTAGTCCCAGAGTTAGAAAATGAAGTTTGTCATTACACATCAAAAAGCAACAATACCACTGGAAAATTATGGCACATTCACGGTACATCAAAAGAGATTGACGGTTTGGGCGCCACTGTCAGAAAGGTGAAAGAAGGGCTTCCACAGTCGTTTCAACAATATCTCGACAAAATATTTGACAAAGGAAAACTCGTAATCTTTCTTGGATATAGCGCAAGCGACTCTTTTGACGTTAATATATACTTTCAAAACAGCCTTTCAACCTCAAAAAGTAACGCTATTTTTATTCAACACGGAGAAGCCAAGCCATCATCTAATATTGCGACATTAGTAAAAGGTTTCAACGATTTTGCCATTGAGCATCATGATACTACAGCTTTTCTTAATACAATTTCCAAAATGCCGTCAGGTATCGTTCAGAATATATTTGATTGGCAAAATTCATTCGGAAAATACATAATTCCTGATGAAAAAGGAATGACTAAGAGCTTTCTAGCTTGCAAAATGGCGAACATGCTCGGAATTAATATTGACAAGATTGAGCCTTTTGCATATCAAAATTCCTTCCAGATAAAAGAATGTTATGAAAGCATGGATTTTCATAAAACTTTGGCAATTGTTCAAAGAACCAGAGGAGACTCTAAAAGAGAAAGGCTACACGATACAACCGTCAAAACCAAAGAATCGGATTTGCTTGGATATTATTATTCACAAGGGGATTACATGAAGGCTCTTGAATATGCTAAAAGCATCGACGAGCTTATTTCGGACGCAGATAAAATTAATACTGAATTGGATTGGAGTACTTATACATCGATGTCTGCTCATTGCCGTCCACTGGTAACAAAGCATCTTAAGTCTCCCTTTTCAAAGCCATCCCAAGATGATCTTGAAAAGATAAAAAGACTTATAAAATTGACTGAAACCCTTGGCAATCGCCCACTACGCAATGTGAGGTTCATCAACCAGATTGCAACAGCATTCAGGTTTCATTTTATTTTAAAAGCAATTCTTGACAACAATGATGTAGATAACGAGAAGACAGTTTTACAGTTATACGGAGAAGGTGCTAGCATAGTAGGTTTTGTAAGCGCATTTAGAGATATGGCAATAAAAAACTACTTTCTGGCTAAACACCATAAGGGCAAGTTCTTTTTCAGAAATGCACAGAAGTATGCAAATAAATCATACGAATTAGCCAATTTAATTGGAGATCATTCAGGAATGAAAAGAGCAAAACAATTGATTAATTTCTTCAAGATATTAAGCCCTTTGTATTGGTAGGGTTGACACCTAAACACGTGACACCTAATTT
>CAZLRI010000420.1:0-2326 GCA_964561745.1 uncultured Pseudobdellovibrionaceae bacterium
GGGTTCTATCTGTAACGATAAGCGGAAAAAGTTTGTATCTATTAGCAAACCTTGCCGGCAGCATTGAGATAGCCTCTGGATTTATTTGGTAGTCTGATAATTTTTCCAATAAATTACATCCTTCCCATAATAGTATTGTAGAGATTGTATACTTTTTTTGCCATGACTTCATTAGTGAATTCTTCTTCTATCCTTTGCTTTGCGTATAAGCCATAGCTATTTCTAAGCTCAGGATCATGGATAAGAGTATTTATTGCTTTTGCCAGTCCATCAATATCTTTGGGCTCTACAATGATACCGGTTTTGCCATGCTGATTAACGAAGGGTACCCCGGTAGGTAAATTAGTTGATATAACTGGCTTGCTACATTTCATTGCCTCAAGCTGTACAATCCCAAAGGCTTCACTTTGGGAAACCGATGGTAGAACAAAAATATCACATGAATGGAAATACTTAACCAGAGTATAATCGCTTGCTGAGGGAACAATACTGATTTTATTTGACAACCCATTACTGATGATCTTCTCATGGACTGTTGTATAAAGTGGTCCTTCGCCAACAATAATCAGTTGAGCATCTACCTGTTTCATTGCCTCGACTAAATACTCTACCCCTTTATAATACACCAGCCTGCCTACAAAGAGTATCAGTGGCATTGTAGCCTTTGCTCGTTCCTGTTTAATTTGTGCATAATCTTCGTCTTTCAGTACATATTTCTCTGGATTAATCCCTAATGGTATTACAACACACTTTTGTCGGAACTCACTTAAAAAAGGAGAGCTATCTATTATATTAGGTGAAGTTGTAATAATCGTATCAGTCCTATTAAGGAACCAATGGATTAATGGGGTGAGAAAATAAAGCATTTTTTTTTGTTTTACTATATCGCTATGCCAGGTAACAACCACTTTCCCTTTGGGTCGGGTGATATAATATACCGCCATTGCCAACGGATTAGGCAAGTGAAAGTGTAAAATATCAGCAGATAGTTTTCTTATCCAGAAGGGCAGCGTCAAACTTACAGGAGAAGAAAACAATAATGTCTTTTTTGTAAAAAAATTAACCAAATTGGCTAATTTCTTCACCCTGACCCCATTAATAATAGTATCTTCTGATGCCATTTTCTCATGGCACACAAGTACTTGAATTGATATATCATCGTAGGGCAAAAGATTCTCACACAAGTCCTGAACATGTTTCTCTACCCCGCCAATCCACGGATGATATAATTTATTTATGTGTAATACCTTGATTCTTGTATTTATTCCTGAGTATTTTTTATTCATAATAACTTGTTATTATACAGCATTTTGCATTTATTGTCAACAATTTTTTTATAAATTGAAAAATTTATATTGACAATTGTTAATTAATAGTATATATATATAGGAAGAAAAGTTTTCATACATATTACTAAATTTTTAGGGAGGAAACACCATGCAAATTGACGAATTACTTAAACTAATGGAAGAAAAGGATGCCTCAGATCTCCATATAAAGGTTGGCAGCCCGCCTACCCTGCGGATACATGGAAGGCTTTATCCAATAGAGCTGCCCCCATTACGGACTGAGGATACGAGGGGAATAATCTATTCCATGATCACTGAGGAACAACGAAAACGGTTTGAGGATGAGCAGGAATTAGATGTGGCTTATACAGTAGAAGGGTTTGCCAGATTCAGGGTAAATATTTTTCTCCAGAGAAGATCACTGGGAGCAGTATTTCGTCTTATTTCCTTGAAAATTCGTACTATTTATGAATTACATCTGCCTGAAGATACCTTAAAGGCATTTTGTCAAAAACAAAGGGGTCTAATCATTATTACCGGTCCAACCGGTTCAGGCAAATATACAACCCTGGCCTCAATGATTGATCATCTCAATTTGTCATATAGACGCCATATTGTTACCATAGAAGACCCAATAGAATATGTTCATAAGGATAAGATGAGCCTCGTTAATCAACGGGAATTAGGGATTGACACCAAAACATTTGCCGGTGCATTACGGCGAGCATTAAGACAGGATCCTGATATTATCATGGTGGGTGAGATGAGGGATGTTGAGACCATTGCCTTAACCTTGATGGCAGCTGAAACAGGACATTTAGTCATGGCAACCATGCATACCAGTGGTGCCCCGTTGGCTGTTGAAAGAATCATAGATGCTTTCCCCACAGCTCAACAATCCCAGGCTAAGGCACAATTGGCAATTGTTTTAGAAGGGGTAATTGCTCAGATATTACTTCCACGGGCTAATGGAAACGATAGGGTGGTTGCTACAGAAATACTTACAGGTACATCAGCTATCAAAAATATGATTAGAG
>CAZLRI010000421.1:0-2315 GCA_964561745.1 uncultured Pseudobdellovibrionaceae bacterium
ACCTCTTTCAAAAATGGTTTTTCATAACAAACTGTTTTATACATGAGATGTATGCTCCATTTAATTTTGTTCAGTGTGCAATGGCTTTATTGGACATACCTATCTTGGACTGGGATAGTCAATACCGAGTGTCCGCGCTCATAGGATGTAAGTTTCTTCGTTGAAAAAATAGCATGGATGTCATTTTGGCTCTGGTTCCTGGTGTCCCCATCCCATGCCGGTCAGATTCAATACCAACTTTTGCATTGAAATTGCAAGAAAAAATGTAATAATGAAGGCAAAAATACGGTTTCCGACTCACGGTAAAATTTTGCGGTTCATGATGCGTCAAACCTTGAAAAGCTGACCCATGGAGGCGAAAATGGCTGAAAAATCGGCTGCTCAAAAATCGGAACCGAACGGCATATCCAAGGCATCGCAAGAAAAGAAAAAGTTCGCGCCCGGAAAAAGCCCCCTCAAAATCAAATTTAGGAAAATCCCTATACTCTTAATTGCCCCTCATGGCGTTTTAGGAAATGACGATAATACCAACCTCTTGGCTAAAGATGCCGCGAAGGAGCTTAAATGTTCTGTCATCATTAATGATTCGGTGAAGCGAGAGGAGCTCGATTATAATATAATCAAAGATGCGCGCAAAGACCCAAAAATTCTTCCTGCGATCCGGTCATTTTTGAAAAAAAACAATCATGCTCTTGTCGTTTGGATTCATGGAATCGATACCGAGAATCTCAATAATGAAGAAGAGAAAATGGGAGTTCAGAAAGATAGCGTGGATTGCCTCATTGGATATGGCCAGCCAGACGGACACACCGCACGTCCTGAAACAATAGCGGCTCTTCAAAAGTTGTTCAAACAGCAGGTGATAGAAGCCATTCCAACAAGGGATGATGCACCTAAATATCGTGGATGGGCAAAAAGCAACATGAATCAGTGGTTCAGGCAACCGAAACAGAAGAAATATAACGACCTGAACAGGGTGCAATCCATTCAACTCGAATTCGCCATGAGCCGGAGAAGAAAGGATGTCGTTCCTGATACGGCAAAGCGACTTTCCAATGTTCTCAACGGCCTTATCAATCCCCCCGAGGGAAAAAAGGATACCAAGCTTCCCGTTGCAGCGATACCTTCATTAAAGAAGTCAGAAGACCACTACCCGGATTCCCTTGAAAAGGACGCCGACGATACACTCGTTGATAAAGCGTATCGCTTTCTGGAGGGCATTTTCAGCCGCCATTTCTATGGCGCCCTGTTGGAAGCCGGTCAATACCTCGTTAAGGAATTTTACGGGGACGATTACGAACGTGCCCACCAGAAAAAGATGATCAAGGACAAGTCGCTTCATAGATTAATTCAGCGACTCCAGGAAGGTACAGGTGACGCCCCTTCCCCGGCATGGATTTATAATGCGGTCAAGATTGCTGTTGATGACCGCCGTTTGGCCGAAGTTTCTATATATAGAAACTTGCCCCAGAGCCATAAGGTGCTACTCGCTTATATCAAGGATGACGAAACCAAAAAGAAACTCATTGAGGAGTCAGTCGAAAAGAAATTAACGGTCGCGGAACTCCGAGAACGCATCAAGGAAATCAAAAGCGGTAACCGGTTGGATTATCACCTTCCTGAAGAGCGGTTTAGGGATTTGGAAATCAAGGTCCTGGAAAAGTTACAACGCATGGCCGAAAGAGATTTATCCGAGCACAAAAAGGAGTGCGAAAAGATTGAAACCTCGTTGAAACGGATTTCAGGGGTCATCGCTGAAAAAGCCAAAGTGAAAGTGGGAAAGAGACCTGTTAAAAAAGGTTGAGGGATAGAAAAGGAATTTCAAATTGAAAGGTGAAAATGAAAAATAAACGCACAACGCCTTTCAATCTTGTGGAATTTTATTGTAAATTTCTAAACAATGCTCAAAGGTCAGTTTGAACCGATGATTATTTTCTGGGAAAGAGTCGAGCATTAAGAAGCCTTTTCTTAACCGGTCAAATTGAGATCGATGATCTCGGAGTGCTTGACGAACCAAATCACGAACTTGGAATGCCTTGCTCAAATCATAATTATTACGACGCACGATTCCTGCTACAATATTATTTTCTCTGATTCCTAAATAACGATTGGAACACATTTTTTCTATATAATTCTGAAAGACAGAGCAATAGAACATTTCTGCTGTGGATGCTCTATATTTCCAGTTTTTTATTGGTTCATTGCTATTCATTGCATTAAGTGCAGATCGACTATCCAACGTAGTAAGTAGAGTATTGTAGGGCGGTGGTCCCCAAAATTTGGACAATGTGGTAAGCTCTGAATCAGACCTTTAA
>CAZLRI010000422.1:0-1501 GCA_964561745.1 uncultured Pseudobdellovibrionaceae bacterium
ATCGATGGAAACGAAGTCGAGGATTGCGATGGAGACGGAAACCCTGATACATGGACAGTTATACAGAATAAAAACGAGTTTAAGTCATTAATAAAGGGTAATACGCCAAAACGTGTTTTCGGGCTTGCGAAGGTTGGAACTACCCTCCAGGAGAAACGCTCGGGGGGGACTGCTCTTTCCATGCCCTTTGAGATAGCATTCAATAAAAATGTTCCGACACTCGAGGAAATGACCGGAGTTGCACTCAATATTCTGGATAATGATCCGAATGGCTTTTTTCTCCATATAGAGGGCGGCGCTGTTGATTGGGCAGGCCATGAAAACTTAATTGGTCGTTTGATCGAAGAAGAAATTGATTTCAATAATGCCGTCGATGCAGCGGTCGACTGGGTTAAAAAACATAGTACCTGGGATGAAACCCTCATAATTGTAACTGGTGACCATGAAACCGGTTACCTTTACGGTCCCGGCTCGGGCACGGAGTCTAATCTGTTCAATCCGATAATCAATAATGGCCGACGTCAACTTCCCGGATTTGAATTCTACAGCACAAATCACTCCAATTCGTTGGTTCCCCTTTATGCTAAAGGCGGACTATCCGAATTGTCCAAGAATTATGCCACAGGAATTGACCCTGTCCGTGGAGCCTATATAGACAACACGGATGTATTCAAAGTATGTCTGGCAGCACTACAAGAGAATACGAATAATCAATTATTCGCTGCTTTAAATCAGCATTGTCCGGAAAGGAATTTGCTAACGAAGTTGCAAAAGGTATTGGAGTAACATTTTCAAAATATTTGGCGTAAGTGTAAGATAATGCTTGACTTTTAGAAATGAGGCCAGAATTTGCACAATTTTCGTATACCCTTCTCTGACAAGGAGTTACGAAAATGTTCAAAAACATCTGGCCCCACTTCTCTTTCAACAACAACAAAACCTATACTGAATTCCGCAAACCTCTTGAAAAAGTCCTTGCCGATATCCCTCACGGGGAATCGAACGGGAACAGACCGTATCAGATGACTATGGAACAATTCCTCGATATCCTTATTTACTATCACCTCACCCATCCCGAATCAGGCAGACACCTGATTCAGGAACTGGAACAGGACTCATTTGCCCGAAACATGATCGCGCCTCGCGATGGCATTAAAAAGAGCAGCTTTTTTGAGGCCATGCATTCACGCGGGTTTGAATTCCTCATTCAGGTATTCAACGCTCTTTATGCTCGGGCTTCTTCCGCTCTGCCGAAAGAATATTCCGAACTTGGTGATTTGATTGCTATTGACGGCACATTGATCGACGCCGTTTTTTCCTCGACATGGGCAGATTACCGGAAAGATTCAAAAAAAGCGAAAGCACATTTCGGATTTAACGTAAATCACTCCATCCCTTCATGTTTCACGCTTACTAACGGTAAAGCCGATGAGCGAAAAGAAGTCAAACACCTGATCTCGCCGGGGCAAACAGCCATCACCGACCGCTATTATCAATGTCA
>CAZLRI010000422.1:1511-2309 GCA_964561745.1 uncultured Pseudobdellovibrionaceae bacterium
TGTCATGCCAATTTCGATCTCTGGCAATCAGAGGGAATTCACTTCATCTGCCGCATCCGTGAGAACACAACGAAAACCATTATCAAAGAAATTCCGCTTTCTCCTGAAAGTCCAGTCTTTTATGATGCAATCGTCATTCTGGGGAGTTCAAAAAATTCTTCCACCAAAATCCCCCTTCGTGTCGTCGGCTATCGCGTCGGTGGAAAAACGTACTGGATCGCAACCGACAGGCTCGACCTTTCCGCCAAACAAATCGCTCAAATCTTTCTCCTTCGCTGGAAAATCGAGGTCTTCTTCGGCTGGTGGAAATGCCGTCTCAACGTCTATCACCTGCTCGCGCGATCCTGGCATGGTCTTATGATCCAAATCCTTGCAGGTCTCATTACCTATCTCCTTCTCACGCTATACTGTCGTAACTCGTTCCAGGAGAAAGTCTCCATTCATCGTGTACGAGAACTCCGCATCGCTATCCATAACGATGCTCTCTCCTGTCGCTTTGTCCATCCTTTATTTCATTACCCAAAATCCCTTTCACCTGCTTACCAATACGCAAAAACTTAACCGGACATTGCTGGATTATTCATGAAAATATTCACCACAAAGACACTAAGACACAAATTGATATAATAGATTATTTATACTATCTTTAGCAATTATTAAACGTATATATCTATTTAAGATGAGGCTTTTGTAAAAGTCGAAGTTCAGGATGAAGCCCCCTTTCTGTCCTTTGGACATCCTTCACCCGGAGGGGGCAGGAAATAACCGTGGCGCAACGACTTCCCTTGCCCCCTCCGG
>CAZLRI010000423.1:0-2304 GCA_964561745.1 uncultured Pseudobdellovibrionaceae bacterium
CGCCGAGTTTTGCCTTGTTAGGTGTTCCGTCAAGCTCGATCATAAGGTTATCAATTTCAACTTGTTTGGAAGCATCCATTCCTTTGATCTTGTTTGCTATTGTCGTGTTAACGTTCTCTACGGCCTTGAGGACACCTTTGCCAAGATATCTTTTCGGATCATTATCTCTTAATTCCACTGCTTCATGAATTCCTGTGGAAGCGCCTGATGGAACTTGTGCTCTTCCTAAAAAATTACCTTCTAGAAGGCAATCTGTTTCTACGGTTGGGTTTCCTCTTGAATCTAAAATTTCGCGTGCTTTGATGTTAATGATTTTTGCCATATATTCTCCTTTTTTTGTAATGTACGGCTGAAACGTATTGCGTATTAGACTGAAATTGTAAAGATTAAATCTTATTCTTAATGCTTAAGAAATGACAATATCTCCTTTTCAATTTTATCGGTTTCATCTGGATGAAACCAGCTGATTTCCTTATCAGACATGAACCATGTCAGTTGTCTTTTTGCATAATGACGCGAATTTCTTTTTATTAAAGAAACCATTTTGTCATATGGAATTTTATTATTAATGAATCTTATTATCTCACGATATCCTATGGCTGAAAATGCTTTGGCTGAGGAAGGGTATGTAACTAATAATTTTTTTACTTCATCGACCCATCCGTTTTTCAACATAATATCAACGCGGTTATCTATTTTGTCGTAAAGGTCTTTGCGCGGGATGTTGATTCCTAATTTCAGGCTGTCATAACGTTTGTTGATAAAATTATGGTCATTATAAAATTTACTCGCTGTTTTTCCGCTCAGTTCATAGATTTCTAATGCTCTGACAATTCTTGTTTTATCGTTTGGGTGAATAAATTTGGCACTTGTCTGATCAATTTTACAGAGATGGTTGTACAATTTCCTAAGCCCATTGGTATTTATTATTTCCTGATATTTTTTTCTTAAATCCGGAGATTGTGGTGGGGCATCGCATATTCCATTAATAAGCATTTTTAAATATAAACCAGTTCCGCCAATAATAAAAGAAAGCTTGTTTTTGCCAGATATCTCTAAAATTGCTTTGTCAGCAAGGTCTACAAAATTATTTGCATCAAAATGTTTATCAGGTGTGACAATGTCTATAAGATGATGTGGGATCCCCTGTGTTTCATTAAACTTAATCTTCGCGGTTCCAATATCCAAGTCGCGATATACCTGCTGGGAATCAGCGTTAATGATCTCTCCATTGCATCTTTTGGCAAGCTCAATTGCGAGGCTGCTTTTTCCAACTCCGGTTGGACCACAGATAATTATGATTTTACGTAGGTTCATTAAATATACTTTCTTGTCACTTTCGTGTTTGACCTGCCCGCCAATGGTCTGAGCCGATAGGCGATGGCAGGCGGACACGAGAATCAAGATTAGCATGTCGTCCCGTGGCTTGACCACGGGATATCTGGATACACTGATCAAGTCAGAGTATGACAAAGAGAAATATTACGATCTCTTAAACCATTTTTCGATATCAGATGTATCAAATGAAACAACAGCAGGTCTGCCATGCGGGCAGTGTGTTATATTGTATTTTTCAATATCCTTTACCAGCTCTTCAAGTTCCTGTTTTGTCAGCTGGTCGCCTGCTCTAACCTGTCTGTGACAGGCTATTACTGAAAATATCTTTTCTATGGAATCTTTTATGGCGCTGGAAGACTCAAAATCAGAGAATTCATCAGCAAGTTTTTCAAAGATATGTTTTAAAGATACATTTCCCAATATTTCAGGCACAGCTTTTATAACAATCGAATTTCCGCTAAAAACCTCAAGTTCAAATCCACTTTTTTCTATCAATTCTTTGTTTTCTTCGATAACAACGAGCTCTTTTGCAGATAATATTATATTTTCCGGAATAAGCAGTCTTTGTTGTTTGATATGACCGGAGTGGTATTGGGATTTTAAAAATTCAAACCCAAGCCGCTCATGCGCTGCATGTTGATCAACTATTATTAACTGACCATTTTCATGTTCACATATAATAAATGAATTATTAAACTGACCAATCACCTTTACAGAAGTGTCAATGACGTTGAACGAAGGCTCTGTGCCGGCTGAATTGTTTGCAGCTTGTGTTTTTGCTGTACAATCCGGCGTTTCAGAATTGTTTTTTGGAGTTAAAAAAGAAAATGGAGATACAGACGTTTGACGAGCAGGTCTGTAGAAAGTCTCAGGAAATGGAGATATTGTGTCAGTTGTATTGTTTGTGGGCTGGTCAGGTGAGAGCACAGGAATGGATCTTTTTGAAATTGCCTTTCTGACAGAAGC
>CAZLRI010000424.1:0-2302 GCA_964561745.1 uncultured Pseudobdellovibrionaceae bacterium
CGCAAATATGGACCTCAAATTCCCCTCACTTCTGCAAAAATGCTCAATTTCATTACTGAAGTTTTGCCATAAGGATTTTTGACATTCAAAGATAGACGGTAAAGAGGCGGGATTTCCAAAAGAAGGTACGCGGGTATTGACGGCTTTATTATTTTTTACTAAAATATCAACACCAATAAATATAAATAGGTGGCGATAAAGAAAGTAAGGCCGGCGGAATGCCGTCAAGGTCAATCTGGGAGGAAGGCAATGGAAAGCATTAAGCAGAAGAAAGGAATTTTATCGAGATTGAGGCAAAAGAGGCATATGCTTGAAAAGAGATGCGAACGAATCGGGGAGATGCTGCCGGCAAGTATGATACTGCGCAAAAGAACAAAAGAGGGGGGCTTTGAAAAGGTTGAATATCCGGGGAAAGGGGTATGCGCGTATTTGACGTATCTTGAAGGCGGCGTGACGAGGCACAGGTATGTGAGAAAAGATAATCTGAAAGAGGCAATGACAGTGACGGAGAATTACCGTAAGTTCAGCGGGATGATGGCTGAGGTGAGGTCACTGAACAGAGAAGTGGTGAGGGTGTTGGAAGAGATAGGAAAAACGCAGAAGCAGGAGGTAAAAAAGTATGTCAAGAAAAGAGCTGGAAGAAATGGCGGCAAGAAAAGAACAAAGTGAAGTGGCGCAGGAAGACAATCTAAGCCGGATAAGATGGCATTGTCTGACGAGGAATCAGAAGGAAGTAGCTAAAAAAGTAATAGGCGGCGATTACAGGTTTGTGAAGGTGGCGGGATGGGGATTCCTGGATAAGTTTATAATTTTTTTGAAAGAGGCAGGGTTTTTGACAGTGCTTGATGTTGACGGACAGGGTTATGAGCGAAAGTTAATAACGATGGCGAAACTGCTTTTAACATACGAGGTCAAGGTGCTTTTGGGAATAAGCAGCATGAATCAGGTTCCGCAGCTTTTGTTCGGAGATGTCGGGCTGATGACGCTGATAGGATTTACTGCTGAGCAGATAAAGAACGGGCATTGCAAGAGGGGAAAAGGCAAGGCGAACAAACCGATGCATAAAGATACGCTGGCGGATGCGCTGGACAGGTATAAACCTGCCGAGATGGAAAATGTCCTGAATGCGGGAATAAAAATACTGGCGAAAAGAGGATTTATCAAAGACAGTGATTGTATTATGGACGACACGCCGTTAGAGACGACGGAGAAGTGCAAAGGGCGCGGCAAAAAAACGGTTATGGAAAAAAGGCTGACAAAGGAAAACGGAATAGTTGAGATCCCGGTTACGACATACGGATTTAAGCTGCTGGCGATAAGAGGGGTTAAGAGCAGGCAAATAGTGGCTGCGAAAATAATAAAGATTAACGAGGATGCGAGGGAATACACATTAAAACTGCTTGAGCAGGCGATAAAAAACATCGGCAAAGATAAAATAAAACTGCTGTTGATAGACAGGGGGTTTATTGACGGGATAATTTTGTGGAAGATAAAACACAATCTCGGGATTGATTTTATCATTCCGCTAAAAACGGATATGCGAATAACGGCTAACGCCAGAGGCCTTAGAGACACGGAAATAAAGGGGAAGATTTACAGGGCCGCGAGGAAAGATATAAGCGTTATTGGGATTAAGGGGCTGACCTCGTACGACCAGTATGGCGACGAGGGACACAATCAAAAAGATAAATTCAGCAAAGATTTTAAGGGCAACAAGATAAATGCCGTGATGGTTACCGAATGGGACGGCAAAGAGTATCCGCGGGGAAAAGAGAAAGTGTTTTTAACGACTCTTCAGATCAACCGGCCATTACAGATTATTGACAAGTATGACCTGAGAAGTTTGATTGAAAATGAGACTTTCAGAGAACTCAAACAGGGCTGGTTGATTAACAAAGTTCAGAAGAAGACAAGGAACGGAGTGACCAGCCACGCCATACTGACCCTGTGCATGTACAACATGACGAATGCCTACAGAACCGACATAGGTGAGCGTCTGACCGAAACGGGCATTCGCCGGTTCCGTCTGCAAACCTTGGCGGAGACAAGGAACAAAATTGTGATTGTCTCAGGTGATTATTACGGCATTTTTGATATAGAAGAATTGCTGCTCCTACTTGGTAAACCACCCGATGAATTTTGGAGTATTAACCCCGAAAAATTCAAGAAGGATTACGACTTAAAGTGAATAGCGGAAATGGCGGCTGGTTTTTGAAAAAATCCTTATGGCAAAACTTCAGACGAAGTCACTGTTTGATTTAATGTGTGGAAAAATATATATTCGAACAAAAAGGAAATGAAA
>CAZLRI010000425.1:0-2273 GCA_964561745.1 uncultured Pseudobdellovibrionaceae bacterium
AAATATCCAAAGTTTCTTTGTTATAGATAGTATGAAGTGTTTCTTCATTGGGGTCTATAATGTATTTGAACTTCTTTTTCTGCTCATCAGTTAAAGGTGTTTTCCCCAGCATTTGGTCTGGAGAAAGATTACCTTCTGTTGATTTATCATTAGGATCAATATGCTGTCCTGTTAAATAAGTGTGAATCTTTTCACTCCATACCACAGGTGTAAAAAACGGTTTTGAATTGTACTTCGTTTTTATTGCTATTACTACTACTTTTCTCTTTATCATTTGTTCTTTTTTTTTATTAATAATTAACGTTTGTAAATTTCAGCAACTCCTTCAAGATTTCTCAATACAATACCTGTCTGAGAAATGATATGATGTGAACTACCATCAATTGAGTTAGCCATAGAATCACCACCAACATCAATACCGCTTACAGTGCCCATTTTTGTTGGACGTAGTTGAATAAGTTCTACTCCTTTTTCTCCATTATTTGCATTTCCCAAAGAAATGAAGATACCAGAATATGAATTCTTATCTACACCACCTTCATCATAATTACGAGGTCTATCTGGATTATCAAAATATTTATACCATTGTGGTATAATTCTTACTCCACCTAATTCATAATAAGTATAGGTTTGATTGATTCCTTTTCCAGAACCACTACCTTCAATTTCTGCGTTGTTTAATCCTTTTACACCAATTTCATGCATTAAGTTTTGGAAACCATAAAAAGCTTTCTGTCCACATAAAAATGAGATTTCAGTCAAGCCATCATTGCCTGCACGAAGTTGTAATTGTTGCATTATTGATTGCAAGAATCCAAGTGTCCATTTTTGATATGGAATTTTTAAAGAACCATCACCTTGGTTAGCGATACCATCACCAGCCATAATTTCATTTCCACCAAGATCATGCATAATAACATCACCTTCAATAGAAACAGTTCCTTGACCAAATAACAATTGATGTTCTCCTGCTTTAGCCCAACGTCTCAACATCTGATCTTGAGCGTGAGTTAAGAAGGTTTTGTTACCATTATGTTCAGTCCATCTGATACCACTTGACATTGCTTTTGCAGTACCTGATATAGAATATTTCATACGTTGAACGGTCATATAGGCTCTACCCCATCCGTCAAATGTATATTTTTCGTAACCAGTTTTACTGTAATCGTGTTCAAACATGGTATAAACGAATCCGATTTCATCTCCTTCATTCATCAATGCTGAATTGATATAGGCTTCATTTAATTTGGTTACATATTTACATTTATAAGCCCAAACACCACCAGCAATTTCTTGAGGTAACATTTCGTCTACTACATATAAATAAGTTTTCCAGTCTTTTAATTCTAGTACGTCTTTTGGAGAAAACCAATTCCCATCCAAATAGATAGTTACTACTGAACCATTTTTACCTGGTTCTGTTGCATAAGCATCACAAGTGAATGTAACACCTTGATAGCTTTTAAAACGAAGTTTACGTGTATCAGAATGTTCTATAGCAAACTGCACTACGTTACTGGAAGTTATTCTCCAATTCTTATTATCAAGTCCTTGATAAAGTCCTTTTGAAGTAAGACCTTTATCTGCCAATAAGGAAGAAAAAGGTGTAATATCACCACGCCATAATGTTCTTATGTAAGGAAGCATGTCTGGTCGTGTGATCATGTATTTAACCATGCTTAATGAATTCATAGATTCATTAGCAATTTCTTGTGGTCCACCGGGTAGGTATCTCATATTTTTTATTTTTAAGAGTTAATAATTATCCTAATGGATCGGGGCGATCAAACGCCTCTGGATCTATTGGATTTAAATTTGAAATATTTATTGAACTATCTATTTGTCTCGGTTTGATATTGGTTTTATCCAACACTTCTTGCTTAGCATCGTGTTTTAGATTAGCCATAATATCTTTAGTTTTTTTATCCCCATTACTTAATGCATAAATCATTTGATATAGGTTCTTATCATTCGTAAGAAGATCGTACATCTTTTGAGTAACACTAAGTCCAACTACAGGATTTGAATCATCTGGAGTCAGAATTGTTTTGAACTGTTGATTATATGTATCTCTTTCGGCTTTGCCTATTGGAATACCTAAAACATTGTTCATCGTTTCTGTCTCTTTAATAAATTCTTCAAACTCTACCTCCCTCTCTTTTCTAAACTCTTCTTTTAATTTATTATCTGTTATTTCTTTTTCTTGTTGTTTTGCTTTTTGCTCATTTTCAAAATCTTCTTTATATTTTTCTCGCAATTCCTGAATATCATAT
>CAZLRI010000426.1:0-2265 GCA_964561745.1 uncultured Pseudobdellovibrionaceae bacterium
AAGTCATGAACGCATCGGCTGTAGTTATGGGCATGGCGAGTACCTGTCAACAAGGACTGGCATGTGGACGACCAGTAATTGTAGTCGGTGAAAAGGGTTTTTCCGAGTTAATAGAGCCTAATAATTTTGATTATTTAGCAGAGTTTCACTTTAACCTTCATTTCTTATCTGGCGAAAACCAGCCTGAAACCCTATGTCAGCAGTTCGCTAAGGTGCTGGAATCTTCTCAATATTCCAGCGAGCTTAAGGAATTTAGCCGCAAGATCGCTTGTGAGCGCTTTGACAGCCGAATTGGAGCGGGACAACTTGAAAAAGCCTACGAATGGTTAATAAATAACCAGCATGTTGCCTGGACTTCGAGCCTCAAGGGATATAAAACCTTTTTTCTTTCCTGGCTCTCGCTGCAATGGGTTGTATTTCTCCGTAGAGTAAAGCGGCGCTGGCAAATGTTCCTGGAACTAAAGGTTTTTAAAACCCCTACTCGTTAGCAAACATAACGTTCCCACCCCTTGTTACCCTTAACTGCTCCGTTTTTAACTTTAAAGCGTCTTATATCTCATGGAGAAAAAATAACAATGAAAATTTGCGCCATCCATGGTACCTATGCCCCAAACTTTAGCGGAGCGGCGATTCAGTTTCAGAAGCATGCTAAAGAAATAGTTTCTAAAGGGCATTCAGTCATGGTAATAACGCCTAAATTTGCTTCTTTGAATGAAGTTGAAGTGATGGATGGCGTTAAGGTTATCAGGGTTCCGATTTGTAACCGCAGCAGTCGCCTCAAAAAAATTTCGTTTATGCTTTCATCTGCAATCGCGTTGATAAAATTTAGAAAAAATTATGATATTTTGCATTTGCACAGCTACGATAAATTTTATTTTTTACCCTTACTGGTGGCAAAATTATTATGCAAAAAAACTTTATTTCAAATCACTTTGATTGGGCAGGAACCTAAGGTGGAAGATGATCTTATTGCTAAATTAGGACTGGTATTTATTGACAGGATTGTTGGATTAACTGCGCCAATAATAGAATTAATAAGAATTGGGTCTGCAAAAAAAATACCTTGTTATCAATTGGGGTACGGCATTGACCTCCAAGTTTTTTTTTCTGTTGACAGGCGCAAGCGCCTTGAACTCAGGGAACAATTGCAGTTACCCAAAGATAGGAAGATCATTTGTTTTGTGGGAACCATAATGGAAAGAAAAGGTGTGGATATATTATTCGATGCGTTTCGAATCGTCGCTAAAGCCAATCCAAACGTTGTGTTATTGCTTGTTGGCCCAGATGAAATTACCGCAGATAAAATTATTAACGCTAAACCCTATCAGGATTTCATTAGGACAATTAAAAGTAAGAGAATTGAATGGGGGTTGGATGATAGCATCATGTTCACAGGCCGTACCGACAAGGTGTCAGAATATCTACAAGCCTCCGATATTTTCGCGTTTCCTTCTCGTCGCGAAGGATTAGGCGCAGTAATTCTTGAGGCAATGGCTGTGGGATTACCCTGTATTGTTTCAAGTTTGGATGGAATTTCAAAAGGGATTATTGATAATGGGCTAAACGGAATTATCATTGAGAATCTCGATCCATTGGCGTACGCTTCAGAAATTTCCAGGTTGTTGGAAAATAAGGAGTTATCGTCTGGTATTGGCAATGCCGCAGTAGATAAAATTAAATCCAACTTTACCATCCAAAAAGTAGTTGACGATTATATTAATTTCTATGCCAGCTTTTAGGTTCCCGGAGTTTTTAATATGAGTAATCCTCTTGTTATAACTCTTGCAATAATTATCTGCGGTTTATCTTTTTTTAAACCAATTGTAGGAGTCTTTATAATAATTATCACTTCATGGTTGGGTGCAATTTTTCCTGCAGAGGGGGTTTTCACGCTCAATCGAATATTGGGAATCATCTGCTTGGCCGGTGTTTTTGCCTCACAATTAATTAAACCGGATAAATCCCCCGTCAGGAAGTTTTTCACATTGGAAGTATTGTTTATTATATATTTTGCGATTCTTTTCCTGAGTAGTTTCTATAGCTTTTCCAACCCTCGTGCCCAGGGATTATTATTGGATATGATGACAGGTTTTATATTTTATTATCTAATAAAAGTGACGGTTGTCTCTAAAACCCATCTTGAAAACCTTGTAAAAACTTTGGTGGTTATTTCTTTGGTAGTGGCTGCTTATTCAATTTATGCGGCTCAACACGCTGATCCCTTGACTAAAAGAATAAGCGGCGAATTTCAAGTGAATTTGGCTG
>CAZLRI010000427.1:0-2261 GCA_964561745.1 uncultured Pseudobdellovibrionaceae bacterium
AGACTGCTGTTAGCTACAGGAGGGTCGGTACCTTGGCAAGAGTAAGAAGGAGTACGTCCACAATATGGTTCATTGCAACAACAACCTGTAGTACTCTTAGTTTCAGAACAACCTGAAACAGAAGATTCATAACAAGTTCCACCTCCATTGCTCCCCACACATTCTTCATGACAATTACCAGTTCCGCCACCGCTACAATAACCAGTCCAGTCATAAGTTGAACCAGTAGAATCTTTACAACTTGCGGTACGAGTGCTGTGATTACAATCCCACCCGCAAGAAATCCCCCAAACCGGATCAGTTTTGATCCATAAAATGGTTAAGGTTAAAATTATGATGGCAGTAAAATAATAATAAAAGTGTTTCATTTGTTTAGGGCGTTTGATCTAGAATCACAAATTCAGATAATTCAATTTTGTAGTTTTGTTCCAAGTCTTGAGCAAAGGTTATTAAAACCGGAGTTCCTATTTTGATATATGAAAATTTATCACCTACAGCTGTATCATATTGCAAAGCCACTCTTTGACCACTTACATCATATCCATACAAAGCCGTAGCTTTGAGAGTTTTATCTGTTAGCAAAACTGTTTTAGTCTCGCCTTCATCGGTATTAACTTGATATTCTTTGGAATTAAGTATAATACTGCTAACTTTAACTTGTTGTTGCAGATATTTTTTGCCATTTATTTGTAATGTTCTATGAATGGGTTTTTGGGCAATATCAGGAGCGATTTCAGTACTAAAATTTTTAACTCCTGGTAAACCTAATTCTGACATGGCTACTTCTGGAGTCGATGAGGGTAGACCTGCAATTTTTTTTTCAACTTGAGATTTATTATCCAAACTAGAAACTACTACTATATACAGTGAAGCAATCATCACCAAACAAACTGTCAAAATTGTAATTGGTTTGGGAATTGGGCGCATAATTCTATGCTATAGAATCTATACCCAAATGTAAATATTAAAATATTGTTAATAGGAATAAAATCAGTACAAGAATAACTCTAAAATATAGTGTAATAAAGTTAAATAAGGTTTAAGCTCTTTGCCCTATTTGCCTTACTGGAGGCAAACCATCCAGATAAGCATCTCCCACTCTGGACATGCCCAAAGTACTTTCAATCGATCTACAACCTTTTTTATCAATTCCGAATAAAATAGTAGTGATTACCATATCTTCTTCTGCTTGTCCTGGTGCTCCCATTACAAAAGTCATAACATCATATTTAGTACTTCCGTTTTTAGCACTTTGAGGATCATAGATACGATAAAATTCTTGTCCCCGAGGAAGAGATAATACCAAAAATCCGTTATAAGCTAGGGCTTCCCCCAACCATGGTTGATCCCCGTTGCGATGCCACCGCTTGGCAACATAGTAACCATTAGTAGGAACTTCTTTATGTTTGGGATAAAAATCTGGCATAACTGGTCCATCCATAGCTGTCCCCGGATCTTCCATAGCCCATGCCCTTGCCACCCCAATGACTGGATTCATTAAATTGACAGCAACTGCTCCAGCCATAACTAGATTGTGCCATTTTGGTCTATCTTTGGACATATGAAAGTGGAAGTTGTAAACCGATACAACTTAAACGTTTTAATATTAGTAAATTGTAAAAAGGCAGGAATGTACATTTGTGTCATTTCGAGCCAGAAAGCAAAGCGCGTCTGGACGAGAAATCTAGCGTCAGCGGAATATTAAAAAACACACAATACTGCGTATCTAGATATCTCATTTCATTCGATATGACTATCGAAAATCATTTCGAGCGAAGTCGAGAAATCTTGTTTTTATATCTAAGATCTCTCGACTCGTTACACTCGCTCGAGATGACTAACACAATGCATTATATCTTATTAATTATTGCTGACTATTGTTAAACTTCTCTACTGGCGGGGCTGGGATTTGGGCGTGCAATTGCACACTTTTGTCCCAGCACCCGCCAGTATGTAAGGAGAAGTCGTCCGAGACTCATCAGCGCCGATATGGCAGCGCCGGCACGATGAGCTCCGATTTCGAAGCGTTCCAGGCAAAGGGGGTGCCATCCTGCGCGAATCCGTAGATCGCGTGATACTGGCGTAGCCCCTGCCAGGTCTGATACCTGAAGGTAACACTGAACGACTCGGTGTTACCGCTAACGCTGACCGCATACACTCCGTTGCCTGCCGCTACGACCAGCCGACCGTTCATGTAAACGCTGCCGTTCACAATGGTGTAGCCGCTGGCTTGCGCCTGCGGGCCACAGAATTGGGCGCTG
>CAZLRI010000428.1:0-2250 GCA_964561745.1 uncultured Pseudobdellovibrionaceae bacterium
AAAGCATCTCTCATGTATTTTGCAAAACCAAAAGCAATTCTTTTTCCTATTACTTCTTTTGTTTCCTTATCTCTTTCATCAACTAATTTTGCTTCAAAGCCATATTGAGTTCTGTGAGCTTCATCAGCTATTACAACAATATTTTTTCTATCAGAAAGCTGAGCATAAACTGATTTGTTATCATCAGGCATGAATTTTTGAATGGTTGTAAAAACGATACCACCACTGGCAACTTTAAGTAATTCTTTTAAATGTTCCCTGTTTTCAGCTTGTACTGGTTCCTGTCGTAACAACTGAACAGATGAAGCAAAAGTGTCAAATAACTGGTCGTCTAAATCATTTCTGTCAGTAATAACAACAATGGTTGGGTTTTGCATGTCGGGTGCTGTAATAAGTTTACCCGAATAAAAAACCATAGATAAACTTTTACCTGAACCTTGCGTGTGCCAAACCACACCACCTCGTTTATCTCCAACCTCACCCCGACCATCTCCATTGGAGAGGGAGGAGAAACCAGATGCTCTAATAGTTGATTCTACTGCTTTATTTACAGCGTAGTATTGATGGTATGCAGCTAATTTCTTTTCAGTAACAATTTGTATTAATCCTGTTTTTGCATCTTCCTTTTTTGTTTTCTCAAATACTATAAAATTACGAATCAAATCCAACAGAATAGCTGGCTTTAACATCCCTTCAAACATGGTTTCTAACTGTGGTTTGAATCGTGAAGCTTCTTTTAATCCATCAGAAGTTTTCCAAGTCATAAATCGGTTTAAATCTGCTGAAACGCTCCCGGCTTTACATTCCAGACCATCAGAAATTATGCAAATAGAATTGTAAGTAAAAAGTGAAGGTATAATTGCTTTATAAGTTTGAATTTGCTTAAAAGCACTCAGAATAGTTGTGTTTTCATCTGTAGCATTTTTTAGCTCAATTACTACCAAAGGAATACCATTAACAAATAACAAAACATCTGGTCTTTTATTCTGATTTTTTTCAATTATAGTATATTGGTTTACAACCAGAAATTCATTATTCGAGATATTCTCAAAATCAATTAAAGCAACTTCATGGCTTCTTTCATAACCATTTTGCTGATATGGAACTTTTACTTTCTCAACTAATAGTTTGTGAAATTCCTCGTTGTTATGTATTAAAACCGGAGAATAAATACGTAAGATTTTTTGAATTGCAGTTTCCTGAGCATCTTTCGGAATATGAGGGTTGATTTTAGAAATTGCTTTTCGCAAACGATTTGTTAAAATAATTTGACTAAAACTTTCTCTCTCACAATACAAACCTTCCGGTGAAATTTCTTTACCATTTGCATATTCCCATCCCTGCGATTGTAATATTTCAATTGCAGATTGTTCAATAATATCTTCGGTGATGGGTTTACTCATTTCTTTTTCTTTTTTGGTGGATTGAGTTTTTTAACTGCTTTGTCAAAATCACTTTCAATTTCCTTACTCATTTTCAAATGATACTTGTCATATTCTTTTTCTGCTTTGTCTAATGCTAACTGGTGTGAAATTTTTCCTGCGTGGTCTAAAATATTTCTGTCGTTAAGTTTTAAAAAGCCGTGCAGTTTTTCAATCCAATCTTTCATATACATCGGAATTCTTCGCATGGCTTGTCCTGTGGCAAAAATTAAATATTGCTCTACTAAATTATTGAGTGCTTCTAATTCGTTTTCCTTCAAATAATTTTTGGTGATGCCTACATCTTGCTTTCTTGGTTTTGTTCCTCTCCAATTGGTTAAGCCCATGTTGGGTCTGCTGCTGTCTGCCCGTTGAGCAATAATTTCTGCTGCTGTTTTACCAGTGATTGCCCAGTGCATTTTATTTTGAACGGTTTGAAAAAACAAAATACTGTTTTCATCTGTCGGGTCGTAATCGGTGCTGGTAGCATAGATGTCGGTTATCTTTTGGTAGAAACGCCTTTCAGAAGTTCTGATGTCCTGAATGCGTTTCAGTAATTCTTCAAAATAATCAAAAGGAAGATCAGGATTTTTCAGCCGTTCATCATCCATCACAAAACCTTTTACAATATATTCTTTGATGTGCTGTGTAGCCCACTGACGGAAACGGGTTGCAACAGAGGACTTAATACGGTAGCCCACTGAAATGATTGCATCTAAGTTGTAGAATTTTTGATTCCGCTCCACCATTCGTCCACCTTCTTTTCCAACTTGTAAGATATCCTTACAAGTTGCCGCTTCATCTAATTCACCCTCTTCAAAAATATTTT
>CAZLRI010000429.1:0-2239 GCA_964561745.1 uncultured Pseudobdellovibrionaceae bacterium
GTTCGAGAAGGCGTAAACACTTCTAAATGTTTTCCCCAAGACTTCTAAATGTTTTGCCAAAGACATTTAGAAGTCTTTGTTTTCTCTTTGGGGAAGGTTTGGCGGGAAGTCTTTTTCATGCCGTGCTATGATTTCGCCGAGGAATTTGTCCAAGACGCTGGCGGTGGATTGAGGTAGCGAATTTTTGAAGCGGATAGCGGATAAGTAGGTGATTTGGCGAGATTTGCAGATATTTAGTAATCCGTACTCAGAGTAGGTTCACATATTCTTACTATAAACATAGAATAAACACGTGGCTGTACTTAGAGTACGATTTGGTCGCAAATTGAAATATCTTCGTAAGAAGATTGATTTAACCCAGGAACAATTGGCGGAAAAAACAGGGTTATCGGTTGATTTTATTGGAATGATTGAGCGCGGCGAACGTGCGCCATCCTTTGAAACCGTGGAGATACTTGCAAAGGTTTTGAAAACAAAAGTTTCCGATCTGTTTGTTGAAGAAGAGTAGTGAGATAATTTTAGAACTGAGTACAAGGTTATGCTTTGGGTAGGTGTGTAATGGTTTTAGAAGAAGCAAAATTATCCAGTCATCAAATGTAAATTATTCCAACGACTTGGAAAACTTATCCTTGTCATAACAACTTTTCATTAAGATCAATAACATGAAAAAAAAATCTAATCTTACAGAAGATAAGCAATACAATCAACTTGCTATAAATCTCTCGCTCGAAGCATACAGAAAAGGGAATGCTCCATTTGGCGCAGCGATAGTAAAAAACGATATAGTGCTAGCTTCTACCCCGAACCAGACGATTGCAGAAAATAATTTAACAATGCATGCTGAAATGGTCTGTATCAGAGAAGCAAGTAAAAAATATGGCATTGATGGTTTAGCAGGGGCAACCATGTACTGTTCATGTGAGCCATGTATTATGTGCCTTTTTGGTGCATACTATGCACGTATCAAGAAAATTGTATATTCTGCTGAATTAGAAGATGCTATCAAATATGGCTCGGGTGATCCACCCATATCATCTAAATGGATTATCAAAAAGGCAAACCTTGGGATTGAGTTTATTCAAAGCGATATGAAAGAAGATGCATTAAAGGTCTTTGAAAAATATTTCAGCAAATATGGTCCCATGGAAAAGCATAACACTCAATGAAACTTTTTCTCTATCAGCAAGGATAATCATATGTATCGAAAAGCAATCATCAAAGGACTGCGCTTTCTTCGACGTGTTCAAAACGCTGATAAGGGAATTCCTGCTACTGTATCAGGTGTTGTAAGTGGTTGCTGGACATCTGGGGAAACTCTTGAGACATTACTTCTTTCGCCGTTTCATGATAAGAGTATAAATGGTTTTGCCTTAGACCTAATTCAATTCTTGCAAAGTTCACAGATTAAAACAGGGAAAGATAGAGGTGGATGGCCTCTGGTTATTGAGGGTAAAAAGGCTTCGACAATGGCAACAGGTCACAACCTGGCAGCACTAGTCTTAGCCCAAAATCACTTCGAGCATGATACACAAATTGTTACTAGTGTTCAGGATGCTGTAAACATTGGTTATGAGTGGCTTGAAAAACATCAAAATGCAGATGGGGGATGGGGTGTAGAACCAAATGGCGGCGCAGATGGTTCGGTAACGAGAATGATTAGCACATTTTATGCCTTGAGAGCTTACTTCGCCCAGTCAAAGACGGTTGATACCTCAAAAACTGTTCGCGATGGGATTATATGGATTCTTGGAGTTAGAAATATCGACAATGGATTTGGCGGAAGAAAAGGATATGTAAGTGACCCATGCAATACAGCGAGGGCAATAACCGCTCTTTTACGGAGCCAGCAATATACTACAAAAGATCCAGTAATTAGAACAGGGCTGAACTATATAACAAAGGCAAAACCATATAGAAAGCTGTGGCCTCTCGATACAGAAGTATATGTAACCGAAGGCGCCCCAGGGCAGACAGTTTACAACAGCAACACTACAACAGATGTTCTTGAAGCATATTTAGTTGCAAATCAATATAATAAAAACGTGGAAAATCTTGTTTCTTGGTTTATCGAGAATCAGCAGGATGATGGTTCTTGGTTTCTCGGCGCAAACAGTACTTTTGTCCGCGACATTAAAACTTGGTCAACAAACGAGGCTCTTTATGTGCTGAGTCTAGCGTCAAATGCTGTATCGGAACAATACGTTAACAGACTAAGAATACGAGTTGCAACACTTAAGAG
>CAZLRI010000430.1:0-2237 GCA_964561745.1 uncultured Pseudobdellovibrionaceae bacterium
CTGGCAAAGAAATACCACTAAAATTTACCATTACAAATATTGGAAATTCTCCTTTGCAGAATCTTATTTTTTCATGGAATGAAGAGGATGGGGTTATTCTACCTGTTTATTCAGATGACACTAAATACATTAAATATATTGACGTAGGCAAGTCTTCTGATTTAGAATATATTGTTGTGGCTGATGTAAATGCTGTAGCAGGACTTTACCAATTAAATCTTAATCTGAAGTTTGAGTCTGAGAATGGAACTTCTAGAGAAATAAATACAAAAGCAGGAGTTTTTGTTGGTGGAGAAACTGACTTTGATGTGACATTCTCTGAAAGTTCAGCAGGGCAGACATCACTTTCTGTTGCTAATACTGGAAATAACCAAGCATTGTCAGTTACTGTTAGAATACCAGAGCAACAAAATTTTAAGGTAACTGGTAGTACATCATCTATTATTGGCAATCTTGATAAAGGAGATTACACAATTGTATCATTCGAGATTACGCAGGCAAGTTCTATGATAGAAGGAACAGGGGCAATTAATAGAACCAAGATTGGACAGCTTTCAGAAGAAGAAAGGCAAAAACTCATAGAACAATCCCAAATAAATGCCTCACAAAACAATAACCTAAAAGTATTGGTGGAATACACTGATACAACAGGGGTAAGACAAACTGTTGAAAAAGAAGTGCCTATACAATTCAGGTCAGTTGAGAGCAGTGAAGGAGGTTTGCAAGCAAGTATGCAGGGCAGAGCTGGTTTCGCACAAAATCAAAGCATCTGGAAGGATCCTAAAGTGATTATTCCCACTATTATATTAATCTTGATAGATGGTTTTTTCTATTATAAAAAAAGGAAATCTGTAAATACATTCTTAATAAAATTATTTAGCAGAAAAAAGTAGTAAAAAATGAGGTTTACTAAATCCCTAAAACTGGCCTTGAATATCTTGTTGCACAGCAAACTGCGTAGCTGGTTGACTATTATTGGCATAGTTATTGGTGTTGCTTCTGTTGTTGCTATCATTTCCATGGGTGAAGGCATGCAGCAAAATGTCGAAAGCAGGTTAGGGGGTCTTGGTGCTGACATTATTACAATATCTCCTGGCGGGGGCAGGGCTTCAATGGGCTTTGAAAGTGGTTTTGGGAGGGCAGGTTCATCATCCACTTCATCAACTTCATCAGCTGCAAAGAATTTAACCAAGAAGGACATTCTGGTGCTTCAGTCTATTGAAGGTATTGAGTTCATACAAGGTGTTGTTTCTGGAAGAGGAGAAGCTTATTATTTAGGTGAAAAGGCAACTGTTTCAGTTGATGGTGTTGACCCATTGTTCTGGAAAGAGATAACTACATTAGAACTGGAATCTGGCAGGTTTCTTGGTGCATCAGACTATAATGTGGTTGTTGTTGGTAGCAGGATAGCTGAAAAGACATTTAAGCAACCACTTGCATTAAACAGAATCATTACTATTGAAGGGAAATCTTTCAAAATTGTAGGTATATTAAAAGAAGGTGGCGGTGGAGATGACAATAAAATAATTATGCCAATCAAAGCTGCAAGGGATACATTAGAGGACATTGGTTATGAAAAGTTTGATTCAATTATTATCAAAGTGTCCAATGTTGAGACTATTGATCAAATTATAGAAGATGCTGACCAAAAACTGATGATTTCAAGGCATGTTACTGAAAAGAAAAAAGATTATAGTATTAGTTCAGCAATAGCTATGCAAGAGAGTATGAGTGAAATAACACAAACCATGACTTTGTTTTTAGGAGCTATTGCAGCAGTCTCATTGCTTGTTGGAGCAGTTGGCATTGCAAATACGATGTTTACCTCAGTGCTTGAAAAAACCAAAGAAATTGGAGTTATGAAATCTATTGGTGCAAAAAATAAGGATATTATGATGATTTTCTTATTAAATTCAGGGATGGTTGGATTAGTTGGAGGGTTATTAGGTATTGGATTTGGCACATTAATCTCTGGTTTTATACCCAGCTTAGGTATAAGATTGATGGGGGCTGGAGGACAGATGGCAACTACTGTCACACCGCAACTTTTGATTTACGCTTTGCTCATTTCCATTATGATTGGTATAATAGCAGGAGTTGTCCCTGCATATCGAGCTTCTAAATTAAAGCCTGTAGATGCTCTGCGCTATGAATGATGTGACTGATATTTATATTATATTATGAGTGAAACAAAGATCACTAATGTCAACTGGCCTGGTTTAATAGAAAGGAATATT
>CAZLRI010000431.1:0-2236 GCA_964561745.1 uncultured Pseudobdellovibrionaceae bacterium
CTTTTTACAGCTTGAACAAGCCTTTGTAATTGTTCTTTCACATTTCCCGAGTCAGAAAAATCCAAATATGTTAAAGTTTTCAATCTTAATGGAAGTTCCGCTTTTTCAAGTAAGAGTGGAATTACCCGCCGCATTCTTGCAGCAGGATCAAGAGTCTGTGCCATTACAGCTTCAAATTCGGTCCACTCGCTTTCCAGATAACTAGGAGTGATAACTAAAAGTGTCTTGCGACTGGTTTGTACTGCTTTTTCCATTTCAATCACACTTGGGGCGCCTGGCTCAAAATCTTTATAATCAATACAAACCTTTACTCCCAATGTGTCAAGCTGAGGCATTAGCCAGTCTTTAATCCAAGTGGAATCTTTGTGACTATAACTAATAAAAACATCATGGGAAAACTCCAAATTTTGTTTCATTTTATGCCCTCGACGACAATCAATCTTGATCGTTAACCTTATCGCCCGTTTGAATCAAATTGCGAATAGTTGCCCGAAACTCGTTATTATCGAAAACCTGTTTGTTGAAAATCTCATCGGGCACATATTCCCTCAATATCTGATCACGAACGCTCTCGCGATAGCCAGTCAATATCACAATTTTTGTATTTGGTTGATTACTTTTGATCTTCTTCAGCAAGTCAACACCATCGATGTTAAAAATATTATTGTCTTCAAGTCTAAGATCTAAAACTGCAATATCGAATTGAAATTGTTCAATTGCAATAACTGCATCCTTGTAGGAGCCAAGAATATCAAGTTCGTATTCTCCCAAAAGAGCGGCTAGCAATCTGCGCCAATACGGAATATCGTCAACCACCAGAATCCTTTTTTTATTCAACATCGTCATTGATGCCCTCTTCTTTCTGATAATAAGAAACTGGTAACAACAAACTAAATATTGTACCCACCATTGGGCCTGTATCAAGCAAGGATATCGATCCGCCTAAATCCTCAACAACATGTCGTGTACGCCAGAGACCATAGCCTCGGCCTCCTCCTTTTGTTGTATAGCTGATGCCAAATATTTGGTTACGATGCTCCTTGTCTATGCCCATACCATTATCACCAATTATTATCTCCACCCATTTATTATTTTCATGATCCGTAATGTTTTTCGACTCCAAACTCAATACCCCCCCTCTCGGCATAGCATCCAACGCGTTTGAAATCACATTCCAAATTGCGTCTGAGAGCTGTGAGTAAATTGCTCGAACGAAATCAATATCAGGCGATAAGTTAGCATTTATTCTGATATTCGAATACTGTATTTTTACATTGCGAAGCATGGCATTAAGCATAAGATTAACATCAATATTTTGAGACCTGGGCGTCTCCTCTAATTTATTTGCTGCTTTCAAAAGCTCTTCTACTTCATTGTTAATTTCACCCAAATACTCTTTGATTTTCGTATCTTTTTCTGTAGACAAATCAAGGTTTTCATTTATTAACCCTGTCCACCCTCGTATTGGGCCAGCCAAATTATTCATTCGATGAACAAAATCAACAGCAATAAGTGATCGCGTCATAAGATCTTGCTTTTCGGCAATTTTTGCATTTAAATCTTTCAAGTTCTGTACTAAACTAGCAATACTGACTGAAAATGCTACTTGGTTTGCTATAAGTCGAAGCGCCTCTCTGGTTCCCTCTTGGAAATTAAATGGCCGATCAATTGCGACAAGCCAGACCCCAACTATTTGTTCCATCGATATCAACGGTAGTATTGCTACCGAGAGTTTGGTATCTTTCTTCCACCATTCCACAAAACTCGGAAAATCATCCGGCAAATCATTTTGATTATCTATAAATAATACACGTCTATTCAATGCTGTATATTCTCCAATATCGACTCCTATCGGACCAAGGAGATCGTTTGGATCCATAAGAGATCCAGCGATCCAAGCGCGTGCATTGGTTCTCAAATAGATTCCGGATACAATTTGTTTTCCTATAATTTCATTGACGATTTTGATGATACCTTCAAATACCTGCTGAGGCCCTTCATTTCCTAGTATGGAAGAACTAATTAGTGTAGTAATATTCCCAAGTCTTTCGAGTAGCAAAACTCGCTCATATTCAGCTATGCGTCTAATCCCTAATTCGCGCAAAGTTCTATGTTCTTCAATACTTTGAGCTAATTCAGGGATTTCTAATGCAACTTCTGCTTGTAAGTAATCATTTCTGGCTTGATCCCAAATTCTAAAACAATTTGTCAATAACGCCCTTTTTGTTCCATTAGA
>CAZLRI010000432.1:0-2234 GCA_964561745.1 uncultured Pseudobdellovibrionaceae bacterium
TCTGGCTGAAAGGGAGGGGAATTAATATCGTGAATGCCAAAATTTGCCTCAACTTTTTGAGAACTTACTTCCCCCCTGGTTAACTAAGCAATATCATTAAATAAAAAAAGGTTTTTTTAAATTTTCAAACCATATTTTTGACTTTAAAAAAACAAAAATGGCTATTATTTGCATGTAATATCAAAGTGTTAATGCATAGGGAAACGTCCCCTATTCAACTTTCACCTTTGAAAATTCCTCAACCTCTTTTTCAGAGGCTGGAGTTTCCTCTTCTTTTTTCTTTCCAACATATGCCCTGCCTTTTCCGCTCATCTTATGTTCTCTAATAGCAGGTCCTTTGTTTTCAGGCTCTTCCTTTGATCCTTTTTCAGCTTGCTCACGCAAAGAGAGCTCTCTGCGCTGCGATCCTTCTTCACAAGCATCTGCAATTATTTTAGTAAAATATTCAACAGAGCGTATAGCATCGTCGTTTCCAACAATGATATAATCTATCCCATCTGGATTAGCATTGGTATCAGCAAGTGCAATAACAGGGATTCCAAGCTTTCTTGCCTCTAATAAGGCGATTTTTTCTTCAATAGGATCAATAATAAACATAGCACCCGGCACTGTTTTCATAGTGCGGATTCCACCTAATATGCTTTCAAGCTTTTCTATCTGCTTTTCTATCTGCAACCCTTCTTTTTTGGAAAGCTTTTCCAGCTCACCTTTATCTCTTCGAGCGCTTAATTGATCCAAGCGGTCTATAGATGCTTTAATAGTTTTAAAGTTAGTAAGCATTCCACCTAACCATCTATTGCATACATAAAACTGTTTTACGCGCTGTGCTTCAGTTGAAATCGCATTTACAGCCTGTTTCTTTGTTCCCACAAAAAGAACAGAGCTACCCAGCGCAACAGTATCTGCTACAAATTTATATGCCTTTTCAGCCTGTTTTGCAGTCTGTGAAAGATCAACTATATGAACACCATCTCTTTGCGAATAAATGTACGGTCTCATCTTAGGATTCCATTTTCTAATCTGATGCCCAAAATGAACCCCTGCTTCCAACATTGTCTTTACATCAACTAAACATGCCATTTTTCCTCCTTGTTATCCTTCTGGTGCTGATGAATTCCAGCGCCTGCTTCCTTCACATAGGACTTATTTCCTACAGGAAGCGCTAATATTTCGTTATGCGATGAGCGATGTTCGGTGTGCGCATATATCAAAAACCTCTCATCAACCAACAAGTTTTCCCTTTCATACAGCGAAAAATTAATTTACTATGCTAAAAAAGGTGCGCATAGTTATCATGTGAAAATATAATATGCAACTATAATTTTTAAATATAACTAATTATAATTTAACATAAAATTACCTGCGAGGACTCTTTATGAAAACCAATCTTTTTATTAAAGTAACCCTATTAGTTTTTATTTTCACCTTTTTTTCAATTTCTCCATGTTTAGCCAATGATTATGCTTTATATGAAAAAAACGGGCACCGGTCTTCAAGCTGGGATAGTTTGGTCAAAGCTGGCTTTGAATCATTTGACTCAGGCGATATTGGCACTGGTCTTTTATTTATGCAAAAAGCATATGATAAAGGATGTAAAGATGGCTTATTACTATTAAAAATAAGCTTATATTATGAACTGAATAAAGATTATAAAAAAGCGATTGATTATTTAACCCAAGCCAGCCCTGCTCTTACAAAACAATATCCTTCATATGAGCAAACAAAGCGGTTACACGAACACTTTGCGCGGCTTTATTATCAAACTGATCAATATGACAAAGCCTTGCCAGAGATTGAACTGGCATTAAAAGACAACCTAGACAATTTCACCCTGCTCTTTATTTTAGGTCAGATATATTTGACTCAAAAGGATAATCAAAAAGCTGTTCAAGCATTTGAGCTGGCACTTAGGTGTAATGATAAATCCCGCACCCCTGCAGCTACAATGACCATTGCAGCTCAGCTAATGATTACATATTATGAGCTTCAAGATTTTGAAAAATCACTTTTCTATGCAGAGAGAATATTAGAATCTGATCCGTCTAACCAAACAGCCCTTTCATACAAACAAAGAATTCAAAAAGATGCGTATCAAAAAAAGGAAAAAGAGGCTATTGAGAAGATGGTGCAGTAGAAAAATTCGAAGGGCGATATAAATCCCCCTCTTTGGCAAACTGATCTTTACCCACAATTTTAAATTCCCTCCCACTTTCAGCCAGAGGCTGATCCGCCTT
>CAZLRI010000433.1:0-2213 GCA_964561745.1 uncultured Pseudobdellovibrionaceae bacterium
ATGCTTTTTTGCCAAAAAAGCAAGAAAAAGCAAAAACCGCCCTTCTGGGTGGCTTCATGCGTCCGGCACGCGACATTTTTTGTAAAAGGCCAACCCATCTATGAATCAGTTAATTGCACATAATGAATCTTATGTGCAATTCCAAATTGATACCTAACTGCAAGTGGTACAGTTTTCGAGGTGTTAGATCAGGTACATTATTATTTCCTTACTAATTCGGTTTCTTTATAAAGTTGGCTCTTTTCTAATATTCGTTTACTCTGTAAAACCATATATTCTATTTTTGTATTTTGCCTTGTGGCCAAGTGAACATAATTACCAGTGTCTAAAGCAAGAAAGCGAATAACTTCCAAAACATCTATTGCCATTTGCGGCATACCGTGAATTTCAATAGACCAGCCTGTTGGAATATAGTGTTCAAAATTATTGCGCAATCCCTCTTTTAATCTTTCGACCGATTTCTTTTGCTGATCTGTCAATACGAGGTGCTTGCTAAAAACTGTCATGTGCATCCAATCGGGCCTTTGGCAGAGCTTTAACGCATCATCGAAACTAATAAGTTTCATTTTACCGGATTTTGTCTTGCATGTTACATTGCTGGGGCTGGTTCCCTTGCAGGCACATACCGCAAATCCATACAAGGCACCAAACAGCGAAATAACCACCCATTTCCAAGCAATGATATTCTTTTCAGTTTGACGGATGTAATAATACGCTTGCTCAAGATAATCCAGGGCATTTTTTTCTTCTGTTAAACTTAACCGCTTCCCTTTAATTTTTTTTAATTTTACTTTCATCTGATCCTCAGTACGAACTACCCCATCAATTCCTGAACCACCTGCCCATCTCTGACTGGGGAGAAGAGGAGAGACGGGATATCACTTTAATCTGTTGATAGACTCTTCAGCGGCAATGTAATGAGGATGACCTTGTTCCTTAAATAAATCTCGCGCTTTTCTATATTTTTCTTTTGCTTCTTCATATCTGCCCAAATTATTTAAGGCGTTTCCCCAGTTATAATATGCTGTTGCATATCCGGGATTTATTTCCGTTGCTTTCCTGTATTTATCTATTGCTTCTTCATTTTTGTCTATGTTTCCCAAGACAGATCCCCAGTTGGAATATATTGTCCCATCTTTGGGATTTATTTCTGCTGCTTTTCTGTATTTCTCTATTGCTTCTTCGTGTTTACCCAAGTTTTCTAAGGCAGTTCCCCAGCTGGAATATGCTGCTGCCAAATTTTCTTTTCCATGACTTTCATCCCAAACCTCAACTGCTAATTTAAAATTTGCAGCTGCCTTTTCGTAATTTTGTTGTCTATAACACAACTCCCCATTGTTAGTATAATCTTCATATTCTGATTTTTCATATTCAAGCACTCTAAACTTCATAGTCTGGGTTTTTGGAATTAAAATATCTGTTGGTAACTCAAAGTTATCATCTTCTATCATTTTCTTTAGAATGTCTATACCAAATACAGTCATAGTCTTGTGTGAGGGAGTACGATTTGGAATAGAATTGATCATCATCTTCTCCAGCTTTTTATTCCACTCGATAATCTCATCTTCTTGTTGTTTAGATTCCTCTGGGTATACCCAAACCATAATATTTTTCATCATATCGTGATATAAAAAATAAGAATTTATATAACCTACTTCTCCACATTCAGGACACTTTGCATAATTAAATTCCCCGCGCAAAATCATATTGTTGTAATTGGGATTCAAGGTAACATTCACCGTCCTCCAACCCTTTGCTTTAAATGCTACTCCGCACCGGCAAATACATATAAATTCGTCCTGCATTGACATTATATCTCCTAACCTACTTTGTCAATTCCCATCTAAACCACCTGCCCATCTGCCTGTAGAGTTCGAGGAATGAGGGGACATCATATATAATTGTAATATTTTTAAATTGCGTTTTATTGATACAATATGTGTGGGTAACCTTTACATTTGGAACTATCGCCTATTGAGCAAGTCGGGGTTTTTCCAACTATGAATTTCCCCGCAGGACAACCAGAACTTTGATAAGTTCCACCGCATTGACACTCAGGAGTTTTTCTGATATAGGTGGGAACTATATCTGTAATTCTGCATATATCTCCATTGCTTTTAAGGTTGTCCATAGCATATTGCTCAATCGCCAAATCAATTTGACGGAGATTTGCCTGGCAGGCATTGGAGCGTGATTTAGACCTTGCAGCCATA
>CAZLRI010000434.1:0-2203 GCA_964561745.1 uncultured Pseudobdellovibrionaceae bacterium
CTTTTTGCAACTGCATGGTTATTTTAGCCAACTCCTCCTTTGATTTCACTTCTTTAAGAACGCTTCTAATAAGAAGCACGACAAAGAAAGAAATAGCCAAAAATAAAGAAAGGTTTATGGCAAAATCATTAAAAGATTTAGACAAAATAACATTTATCAACAAAATCAAAGAAATTGAGACGCTAAAAATCTCGGTTGCAATAACTTTTATATTAAAAAGATGATGCTTAAGTATCGCGTATGCAGTAAAACCGATGTAGGCCAAAACCAAAATATTCCCGATCGGCGGAATAGGAATTTCATACCATAATAAATAATTGGTTGAGGCACCAAAAAGAGCAGCTGCAATACCAATTAAAACATATTTTATTTGAGCACGTTTTACACTTGAAGAAGTCTTGTAATCGGTAAATAATAAATAAATACTATAAAGCATGTAGATCGACCATGTTGCTAAAAAAATGTGATAAAAAATTCCTGGTTTTGGCCAAAATTTAAAAAAAAGTTCTGGTCTAACAGTTTCAATGAAATTAGGCGTTGTAAAATTTAAAATGAAGAAAATAGAAAAAAGTATGTAACTGAAAGATAGAAATCTTTTATTCTTTCCGATACGATCTAATAAACCTAAAACAAAATGCAAATAAGTTACAGGAACAAAAATGGCCCCTGCCATAAGCATACGGGACCAAAAGAGTGCGTTTTCGGCCGAATCAGATATTTGCCAAATAAAATAACTGTAACTCCAAAATGAAACGCATAACGAAAACAAAGTAAAGCCCGTACTCGCCGTTTCTTTTTTCCTTCTAAAATAGATGAGGAGACCTAAGAATGTGGCAGCGATTCCGTTTATTAAAGCGACTAATGCATAATAGCTCATTTCGTTAAAAGCCTTGAGAGACTATACTTATTTAAATAATAGCATAAAAATAAAAAAAGGGCGCTTATCCAGATTATTTGGATAAGCGCTTAATTCTTAATCTCTAGATTTCCGACAAACTCCGATACCATGGATCTCTTGCGGTTCATATATTATCTCCACATTCTCTGGAGAAAACCCTCCTCCAATCAGAAGCTCAGCGAGTTTAGCTTTGCTTCTATACACCATCGGCCAGAGAAAGACCCAATCAAGCAAAATCTTCTCGGAGTTATTTTTTATGTTGCAGGTAATGAAAATTCCGCCTCTGGGCAAATTTCGTTCAATCTTTTGGATTAAACGGAGAGCTTTCTCCTTTGATAAATAGTCGAGAAATCCTACCATTTCAATTATATGCGGCGAAAAATCATCGCAAACTTTATCTAATGTCTTGGGCGTTCCACGGACAAAAGTAAGATTTCCTTTCAATCCAGTTGCCGCAGCTATTCTTTTTGATTCTTCGAGGGCGGTCGGGTCAATGTCGATAAAAACAGCTTTAATGTTAATATTAGGACATTCTTTAATCGCTTCAATCACAGCTTGAGCTGATCCGGAAGCAAATGATACTATTCTTACTTCTGGTTCGTTCCGGAATTTGTTAAAAGCTTTAACCAAGAGGTTGGTTATTACTTTCTTCCTGTTTGTTATCGCCTGTCTGTTCATCAAGTTTCCCAGCCAGAAATCGGTAAGTCGGTTTGCCAAACCGCTATCTTTGGCTTTAAATCTTTCTAAATAGTTGTAGCAAATATCTAGGGCTCTCCAGTTGGCAGCGTTAGCTTTAACTTCGCGACAGAGATCACTGAATCTATCCACAGCAAAACTTGAAACATGTCTTTTGTCTCTGCCCATTCCCCATAAAATTCGGTGGAAAGATTCTCCTTTCTTTACAAACATCTTTAGAGAAATCGCGTATCCTAAATTCTTGACCAAGGCGACGAGGCTCACCAGCCACAGAAAACCGAGATACAGGAATCCCACTTTTTTGTGCTCCAGCCCATATTCTTCAGCTGGAAGCGTGATAAAATTTACGCCATCATCAATCACATACCGATACTTTTCAATTCTCTCGGCCACTGCGCCGATGTCCATTAGCACCATTTTTCTCACCTCCTTTCCTTGTTTTTTGGTTTTCAGTTAATCGGTCCTTCTTTGAAGAACCTTCTCGGGCCAGAAACGATTCCGCAAAATTGGCAAAAAATTAACACAGATGATAGATATATTGCACACCACATCAGCCACAACATCTTTGCAATCTTTTTCATTTTTTTCCTCCTTTCCATATGAATTTTT
>CAZLRI010000435.1:0-2202 GCA_964561745.1 uncultured Pseudobdellovibrionaceae bacterium
CACACAAAAATACCTCAGCTCCTCCAGCCTTTAACGTTATAGCAAGATTTGCAGTCTCAGATGTAACATGCAGACACGCACCAAGTCGCACTCCTTTTAATGTTTTTTCCGAAGCAAACCGTTCTTTAATAAGACGAAGCACCGGCATATCGCGTTCTGCCCACTCTATTAATTTCTTCCCTTCAACTGACAATTTTAAATCCCGTACGTCGTATTTCATATATATATGATAATTAATAAATATTTGAACAAGTCATTCCCGCGTAGGCGGGAATCTAGACTAAAATTTCAATTTATGCAATTATAGACTGGATCCCCGTCTTCACGGGGATGACAAAACAATACACGTCATTCTGGTAAGCCTCGCCAAAAGGCGGGCGCATCCAGAATCGATTCTGGAGTCGCTACGCTCCCCAGAATGACGAATTGTTATCCAATCTCCATTCGCTAACCTTTAATCGCTATTCGCTAATCTCCAACCTCTCTCATCCTTTTTTTAAACTCTTTTTTGTTCACTTTATAATTCACTGTTCCATATAATTCAATTGCAAAACTTGCCATTACATTGCCAATTTTCAAACACGTTTCAATATCAGCTCCCGAACAGAATGCAGCCAAAAATCCACCTCTCCACGCATCTCCCGCACCTGTTGGGTCAACAACCTTCTTTACTGGATAAGCAGGTATATGTGCTGTATTGTGCGATAGGTGGCGCGGGCGAAGGGGACCCCCGACACGCGCGGAAGCTTGCTGAGCACTGGCGGGGAGGAGATCCGCGGCAGAATCTATCGCATATTCGTAGTGAACTCCTTTCTCCCCAAGTGTCGTAATAACCTCTATTCCCATACTAATTAAATCCTTTACCGTTTTCCCAATTGTTTTACAAATAAGTTTTATTTCATAATCATTTCCAACCAACCACCTACAGTTTTTAATTCCTTGTTCCAGGTCTTTTTTTTGGATCCAGCTCATTGCCATTCCACAATCATACATATATGCGATGTTATGTTTGATTGCATACTGTTGTGCTTTTAAAAATGCATCAGGATGATTAGCTGAAATAATCATTATACTGTCTTTTTTTACAAAACGCTTAAAATCAACATCCTTTCCCCGAGTACATGCTCCGTAATAAAATCCCCAAATCTGATTATCTTTCATGTCAGTAATCACGGTCCCGCTTGCACAATACAGATTTTTATCAACAACTATTCCATCTGTACTTATTCCATGCTTTTTGAAAAACTTCATTTGTTCTTTTCCATCTTTTCCAATCCCTCCAAGTAAAAAAATATCTATATCATGTTGAACCAGTTGGTTTGTCATCCCGAATTTATTTCGGGATCTTTGAGAAGATCCTGAATCAAGTTCAGGATGACGTTCTAAATATTTATTACCTAGAATTTGCTTTGCCGTTTGTTTACCCTGAGCTTTTTCAAAAGGTGATTTGACATTTGAGATTTGAGATTTGATATTTGACATTAGTTTTGCAGCTTGAGATACTGCAAAACTGATGTTTGTTCCTGTTCCTCCCATTTGCTTTTCCAAAGTATTAACGACAAATGAAACATTAATCTGGTGGAGCATGTCGGGTTGAAGATAATCAACAAATTTATTAGGAAAGTCCATGATAATATCCCAGGATATTGACCCGGTAACAATAATACTCGAGTAGGGAATAGTATGTTTCATGAAAGGAATATTATTACATCTTTTTTTCTTCTTTGCAACCCTTTTTTTCCTCGCTTTTTTTTAAAAAACCAGTAACCATCTAACCAGTCAACTAAAAACCAGTTAACCAGTAAACTAAGTAACCAACTAATCAGCAACCAATTAACTATCACGCCATACTCTTATACTTTTCCACCGCTTCTTTTATCGATCCATAAAATACTTGATTCCCCTGATCAAGAAGAAGTCCTTTATCACAGTATTTTTCTAGTTGTTCGGGTCCATGGCTTACCATAACCATGGTGCTACCGCTTTTTCGAAATTCTTCCATACGGGCTAAACATTTCTTTTGAAAATTAGCGTCCCCAACAGCCAATATCTCATCAACAAGTAAAATGTCAGGTGTTTCGGCAACTGCTACAGAAAAGGCAAGACGGGTATACATACCTGAGGAATAGTATTTCACCGGTTGATCCATAAATTCTGCAAGTTCTGAAAATGCAACTATTTGATCATATAGTTTATCCATTT
>CAZLRI010000436.1:0-2198 GCA_964561745.1 uncultured Pseudobdellovibrionaceae bacterium
GGGAAGGAAGTATTATAAAAAGCACTGAAGAACTGGATAAGATAGGATGCTGTAATCACTCTCAACTCACACGGCAGAGCCTGCAGGTATTCACAGCGCTCGACTTAAAAACACCGTTGAAACTTGGAATTTTTCCGCCTCCTCTTGTTTGCATTATGGGATTGACATGTATCTAGCCGGATGTTAACATGTTAAGTGTTAACATATACTTAACATGTATTTAACATAATCTAATATGACAGATATGACAAGTAAAAATTTAACTTTACCCTATTTCAAGCTAGATAAGCCCGATTTAAAAAGAGTAGATAGAGGGAAAATATTCGGCAAGACTGAAAATATAGCAGAATTAGCTCAGTTTTTACAGAGAAGAAATGAGCCGCAATATTTATATTGGGACGAAGTAAAGCATAAAGAAACTCCTCATGGTTTTACTTCTGAAGAAGCCTGGTTTCTTATTAAGCAATTTAGGACTATTGTTTCGCGGGATACACCGATAAAAAGTGAAAAAGGAGATTATTTTAAATGGATTAGATTGTCTTACGTTGATGAATTTTTACATAAAATTGATGTTAGTTCCGGTGGTCAAGTATTTACATCGATGGACGTTTTGTCGGATTCAAATAAGCAGAAATTTATCTCAAGAGGTATTTTAGAAGAAGCTATAGCCTCAAGCCAACTAGAAGGAGCACATACAACACGGCAAGCTGCAAAAAAGATGATTGTTGAAAAAAGAGAGCCAAGGAATAAAGATGAACAAATGATTTTAAATAATTACAATACGATTTTTAAAATTGATGAGGTTTATAAAAATCAACCTTTATCGAAAGAATTATTATTCGAGTTACATAGAATGTTAACTGAAAAAACAATAAAGAGGGAAGAACAGGGAAGATTAAGAAAAAATTCAGACGGAATAGTCGTACAGGACCAAATTGGATCTCAAGAATATATAACCCATATTCCGCCTGCAGAAAAGTTTGTCAAAGAAGAAATAGAGAAACTAATCGATTATGCGAATGATGCGGATGATAACAAATTTTTACATCCAATCATTAAAGCTATTTTTTTACATTTTTGGTTTGGCTACTTACATCCCTTTACAGACGGAAATGGCAGATTGGCAAGATCTCTTTTTTACTGGTATTTGCTCAGAAAGAATTATTGGACGTTTATGTATCTACCGATTTCTTTAACTATCAAAAAAGCTCCTATTCAGTATGCAATGGCATATATTTATTCTGAACAAGACGCATATGACGCGACTTATTTTTTTGATTTTCATATCAGGAAAATAATGCAAGCCCTCAATGATTTCAATGAATACGTTAGCAGAAAAATATCAGAAAACAAGGAAATAGACAAGATCATCAGTACAAATTTACATTTAACAGATAGGCAAAAACATTTGCTGCATTATCTAGCTTCAGGTAGTAATACGCACACCACTATTACTTCTCATGCGATTCTGAGCAGTATTTCCAGACAAACGGCCGCCAAGGACATAAAAGAATTAGAGAAAGTGGGCTTGGTGCTTGGGGAAAGAGAGGGTAAGTATATCAAATATCGAGCTACCGAAAGATTGCTAGAGGCATTATCCGGTAATTAGTTTTCTTAAAATGTTAGTAACAGGTTCTAACTTCGTTCAACCCACAGTATTCTTTAGTAAGAAAGTACCATTTTGAAACCAAACGAGCTTTCCAGACTAGTAGCCCATTAATTTACTTATAGAATCATGCTGAATCATTTATACTTCAGCCAATGCCCGTCGCCTGTTTCAAATTAAGTCAAGAGGGAATTGAACCTTTACCTGAAAAACAACCTGGTGTCTGATGAGTTGAAAGGCAAAAAATATTACCGGAAAAAGGAGACTTGAAAGCAGATTCCGGGCTTTCGGAAAGGAAAAATATGAACTCAGTTGAAATAAAGTTTATCCCAGAAAAGGAACTCACCGCTTTTCAAAAAGATTCTATCTTAAGTTTGCAAAAGGAGTGTTTTAGTGATGTAGACAGGCAGTCAATAGAAGAAGATTTTATCTCTCAAGAGTTTGGGAGGCTGTTTGCATATCAAGGCAGAAAAATTGTCGGAATGCTCGGTTTATTCAAACGAAAAATTAAATTTGGCGAAAAAGAAATAGTTTTTGGCGGGACGGGCGGGGTCTGTGTTTCAGAATCAATGAGAAGAAAAGGCGTTGCCAC
>CAZLRI010000437.1:0-2189 GCA_964561745.1 uncultured Pseudobdellovibrionaceae bacterium
TTCCAGCGGGACCTCTTTCTTAATAATCCCCCTTACCTCTGTATCAGCGCTCTCAAGACCAAAAGAAATCCTTATCAGGCCGCACGCTGCCATTCTGGCAATAAGCTCCTCATCAATCAAATTTGCACGGGTTCCTCCTTCCCATGTAAATTTTAAACCCTCTTTCTCAATTTCATCGCAGAGGTCAAGAATATATCTGCGGTCAAGAGTCAGTGTGTCATCAAGGAAATAAAAATGGTCAATTCCCATGTCATAAATTATATGTTTTATCTCGCTTATAACATTCCCTATAGACCTTCTTCTTACGCGGTTTCCATAAATTGATGTGCTGCAAAAAACGCATTTGAAAGGGCAGCCGCGCGAAGTCATGATAGAAGTATATTTCTTTCTGCCTCTTAACGTGCCAACATGATATAAATCAGTTTTGAAGAGATGGCGTGCGGGAAATGGGATTTCATCAAGTGTAACAACTTGGGAGTTTTCACCGGTAAATATATTCCTGCCGTCCTTGCGGATTAATAAGCCATGGATATCTGAAACATCCCCGCCCTTTTCAAGAGTATTCAAAAGATGTCCAAAGGTAGATTCAGCTTGTCCAATAGCAAAATAGTCAAAGCAATCGTGAAAGACCTTTTCCCTGAAAAAAGTCACATATGGTCCCCCTGCTATAATTGGCACATTCAGCGTCTTCTTTACAGCTCGCGCATATTCAACTGCTATATGAAACATCGGAGTAGTTGATGTAAGTCCAATAAGGTCAGGAGAAAAATCATTTATCCGTTCAACTATCTCAGAAATGGTCAGTTGTTCAGCTTCTCCATCAATTAGCTGCACCGTATGTCCGTCTTTTTCAGCTATTGCAGCAAGATATGCAAGATTTAAAGGCGGAAAGGTTGAAGCGCCCCTTGCTACTTTACCCATGGCGCCGAATACAAATGTCCACGATGGGAATACCAGAGATAATCTCATTCACACCTCAAGAAATATGGAAACAAAAATAATAACCTGTTCATTTTACCCGTTCCTTTGCACAATAAGCCAAAAATAAATTTATTGGCAGTCAATCCTCCGCTGAATTTTCTCATTTCGTGCTAATTTCAGTCAAATTCTTCAGATACCAATTATATGTCTTTTGAAGCCCTTCATTTAGAGAGGTTTTTGCCTGCCAGCCAAGTTTTGCTAATTTAGATATATCCAGGGATTTTCTCGGAAAGCCGTCAGGATTAGAGGCGTCAAAGATTAAGTTCCCATTATAACCGACCACTTCCTTTACGAGAATCGCCAGTTTCTGTATTGATATTTCCTCACCAGAGCCTATGTTTATAATATCCGCTTCATTGTAATGCTCCATCAAAAAAAGACAGGCATCTGCTAGGTCTTCTACATACATAAATTCTCTCACTGGGGTTCCTGTCCCCCATACCGTCACAGTAGGCTTTCTTTTTATTTTAGCCTCATTAATTTTCATTATCAATGCAGGTATTACATGAGAATCATCAAGATTGAAATTGTCATTTTGACCATATACATTCGTCGGTACGGCGTATATGAAATTTACTCCATACTGCCTGTTATACGCCTGACACATCTTGATACCCGCGATCTTTGCAACTGCATAAGGTTCATTTGTTGGCTCTAAATAACCAGAAAGTAACGACTCCTCTTTCATAGGCTGTAAGCACTCGCGTGGATAGGAACATGCGCTGCCGAGAAACAATAGCTTAGCTGTTCCAAAGAGATATGCCGAGTGAATGACATTAGTTTGAATCATAAGATTTTCGTATATAAATTTGGCAGGCATGGACATGTTGGCGCGAATGCCGCCAACCCTTCCTGCAGCCAGAATAACATATTGGGGCTTTGTTGTCTTGAAAAAACCTTCAACATCCGACTGCCGCAGCAGGTCAAGTTCTTCATGGTTTATCGTAATGATATTTGTATATCCATCGTTAATGAGCCTGCGGACGATTGCTGACCCAACCAAACCCGTATGACCGGCAACATAAATTTTTGAATCCCTCTGCATCCTCTTACATTTCAATCAACTAAGAATTATCTATTCAATATGAATTCAACGAATCTCGCTAACAATACAATCTATCACCTTTTTTACCTCTGCATCGCTCATCTTAGAATAAAGAGGCAGAGAGAGTGTTTTGCTGTAATAGCCTTCAGCAGCGGGATAATCT
>CAZLRI010000438.1:0-2173 GCA_964561745.1 uncultured Pseudobdellovibrionaceae bacterium
TTCTATCTTTTAAACAATATAGTATCTGATCTTTACAAACACTCCTGATCAATACTGACGTTGTAGAATATCCTGGTATACGATTCAACTCGATTTCTTCCCACTTAGAGCTCTGAGATTTTATAAATTCAAAAATTGGTTCCAATACTTTCCTATCCGTGTAGAAAAAATCAGAATAATCCGATCTGCCATGCCCAATAAATCTTAATATTTTTTTGTCCTTATTTCCCCTGCAGATCATCAGTGGTGCTATGCCTATTAAATTATTTTCATACTCTACGCATACAATAAATAACTCTTTGTCCATTCCATATGTTTTCCACCATGCATAGTTCCATTCGTAAGTTTGAAAAATGGTATTGGTTGCACTCTGGGAAACCAAAACATTCCACTTTTCTTTCCCAATATTTTCAAAACTGGCTTCTAATCTTACATTCATTTGCTGAATTCCCTATTTGGCATATCTTTAATAGTCTGCTGAGCAATAACATCTAACCCGGGAAATATTTCTGTACCTGCTATCTTCGATAATAGATATTTTTGGGCATTCCAATTAATGCATTACGCTTATCAGTGCCCAAAGCAATAAAGGAATCATTTACATTAATCAAGCGTAAATCATACACCTTCATGTACACGATTTCTGGTATTCTAAGTGATTCAGGCCATTGACCTACTGGTTTGAAAATGAATCCGGGATTAAAACGCTTTTTTCACTTAGAATTCTGCGACACCATTTATTATAACTACGGTTAAAGCGAGAAGCAGTATTCATCTGGAATTTAAAGCTGTCAATATGCTGGCCATAGCCATCGTAACCAGACAAGCGCGGAAGAATATACTGATTAACTCCATTACTTATTTCCCCGCGAACTGTAGTAAAACCTAAAAGATAACCATTTTTCTTAACACTGAGTATGGAATCGGATTTGATAAGGTTTTTCCCACCGTTAGGATAAACGAAATATCTGCATGCCCCCAAATGCTTTTCGATTAATTCCTTGCTGGTTTTCAATTGATAATCTATCTCTTCATTACTTTGGCCGTCATGCAGTATGGTATGATCATGGCAATGCGAACCGATTATCACCCCTGACTCATGCAATTTCTTGATTTCATCCCAGTTCATTGGGTCATCCGAGCTGAAAATATTATTCAATTCCAGCCATCTGTCGTGTGGAAGCAAATTAATCATATCCTTAACAAGCAGGCTTTTGGTTTTCTGGGGCATCCTTTTCATTATTTTCGATATATCATTGATAGCTGATATGCGCTTCTCCTGACTGCTGATATCAACCTCCATTTTAAGACTTGGAATATTTACACACTGTTGTTCTGTATATAAAATAGCGGTTCGCAAATAATAAGTAGAAAATTTTGATCCATTACTGACATGACTTGTAGAAATATAAACAGAGAATGGGATGTTATAAGCCTGTAGAAATGGCGCTACGATATTAATATTGTTTTTATAGCCGTCATCAAAGGTTACAACAACCTGCGACGGACTGATTCCATGGCCGTTTTTTATATTGCCATAGAGATCGTCAACTGAAATAATTTCGAAATTCTTCTTCAAGTACATTATCTGTTTTTCAAAAAGACTAAATGGCATATGTAATTCCTGAAGCAGAGGATTGGTAATTTTCTTCTCAACCCCGTGATAGAATAGCGCAATGGCACCCTCCTTCTGCTTTTTTGCAATACGATACACTCCAGATTTATCCGCACCTTTATATATACTGGATTTTATATCGTCTATATCTCTATGTATGAACGCCAGCAAATAACAAACAATAGAAAAATACCCTAATCTAACCATTGCATTCCATACTGGAATGATATAATTGGAATAAGAGTGCCCTGACGCCAGATCGGCAATGAGCCATGTCACAGCACTCAGAAAGGATATAATAAAACCTGATGCCTTCCCCCTATACCAGGTAACAAAGATGACAGGAAATAAATAAAATATTGAAAAGGAAGTTTCATAACCATATTTGTAGTCAGCAAACCCAAGTAAGAAAACAAGTATTACCCCTGTTGCGATATAAAATGGTTTAGATCTTTTATAAAGATATTTTAACAGTTTCATTGGAGCGAGCTCCTCAGTCTAAATAGTCGTCCCTGAAAAAGCCTTAACTTATTGAATTATTTGCTTTATTTTTGCTTT
>CAZLRI010000439.1:0-2168 GCA_964561745.1 uncultured Pseudobdellovibrionaceae bacterium
ATTATAGTTGTTGATGAAAATGGACAGGTAATTGACGGTAATTTTATCAACATGGCTTATACAAAACACATGAAGGAAAACAGAGAATTAAAAAATAATATGGTTGTAATTACCGTCATGACCAATCTTGGCTTTCATATTGCCTGTAGAGAAGCAGGGATAATTGTGCGGGAAACAGGTGTAGGCGACCGATATGTTACAGAAGAAATGCTTGCCTGTGGGGCAGTTCTTGGCGGGGAACAATCAGGTCACATTATCTTCTTTGACTACCATACCTCTGGAGACGGAATGCTGACCGCTCTGCAATTACTCAGAATATTAAAGGAAACAAAACAACCTGCCTCAAGCATGGGAAGAGTGCTGAAAAAATTTCCTCAAGTTTTATTGAATGTGCCTGTAAAGAAAAAACCTCCCCTTGAAGATATGCCAGAGGTACAAAAAGCCATACAGGATGCGATAGATACTCTTAAAGATTCAGGCAGGGTTTTGGTTAGATACTCTGGAACAGAAAAGAAATGTCGGGTTATGATTGAAGGAGAAGATGATGAGCAAATTGCAGAATTGGCACAGAGGATTGTAGGGAAGATAGAGGAGAGGATAGGCTAACAGAGGGCTGGTTTTCTAACTCGCCAAACATTAGACTCTTTTCATATAAGAATTGGTGAAATGGCAGGGGTCAGGGTGTTGTTCTTCTCTGTGTCTCTGTAGCCTTGCACAGCAGCATTACCAGCAGTAACTGAAGCAACAGTACAATTTACAGTGAAGGTAAAATAAGAGGCACGAATTATACGAATGATGAGTATGAAGATGGAGCTCGCAGGGGTTGCAGAGGAATAAGTCTGTAACCCTTGTGGGCAGATTTAAGATGTCGGTAGGACCTGTCATCTACTTGTGACCTCTGTGTTCTCTGTGGCTAAAAAGGAGAAAATGAAAAATTGCAAAAAATCATAAAATTCTACTTGACAAATCCAAAAAAATGGTGTATATATAAAGTAGCAATGAAAATAGATACTCATAGATAAGGAGAGTTAGAGAACGAACGAAAAAAGTTTTAAGGGAAAAAATTGAGAGGTCGCATCTTCCATGGAGGTAAAGAGCGACTTAGACAGTTAAAGTAAAAATTCCCTTAATGCTTTTAGTTTCTCTACTCTCCTTTTTTTGTTTGCTTAGGGGCGTAACGAAGAGAAATATAATGGTCAGGAAACACCTCCCGTTTTCAACTTTTTCTTAATTATCTATCATGAGTATTGTAAAAAGCTCTGTCTTGGGCAGATAATGTGTTTTTTTGAAAAAAAATTGCATTTTTTTCAAAAAAATAAATAAAAATGCTTGACACAATTGAAAGTATATGATATGATAAAGGCAATAAAAAATGTCTGGCAGTATAGAGATATAGAATTGTTTGAGATTCTATTATATTCAGAACCAGAGGATGGCTGTGATAGGGGAGGAAATCATAGCATAACTCTACACCTTATGATACTTCATTGAAACTGGGTTTTATAGTTGAAAGAAAGGTATAGCAGGCAGATGGGGCTATCTTTCTTTTTTGTGTCCTCCAAAAAATCTAAAAAGATAATATAATATGTGATTGTTGTTGATGTTTACAGCAACAAGACCGTGTTTCAACCACAATAAGTGATTGGGCAGGCAAATGGCATGGCTTGGCTGTTCATGGTTTGTTTTGGGTAACGAATTGGGTGGTGTGTATTCCCCATTAGAAAAGAGAGGCAGGGGGGTTGTTCTTTGTCTATGTTTTTTGGTGTGACGAATAATTACAAATTACTAAAATAGGAGGAAAAAGAATTGATACGACGAATGGCGAAATTGGTAGTGTTTGGTTTGATTTTAGTGGCAGGGTATGCAGAGGCAGAGCAAAATAATAAGTTGACCTTAGTTATGCCCACCGAAGGTACGGTAGGAACGACTATTACTATTATAGGCGAAGGATATGGTCCCACAGAGACAGTAAGGGTTGATTTTGGCGGCAGATTAGATGTTGCCAGGGTTACCACCAGTGAAGAGGGTACATGGACAGCTACATTTCAATTAACCCCTCATCCAGCAGAGCAGGCAAAATTTACTTGTGTTGGATACAAAACATTATGTTCTAATGATGGATTCATTTCTATCAAGGGAAGGTTAATCGAGGTAACCCCTGAAAATGG
>CAZLRI010000440.1:0-2159 GCA_964561745.1 uncultured Pseudobdellovibrionaceae bacterium
TCGGAAGATCTGTCTTAATGACATAGCAACCATCAAGACGTGATATTTCATCTAGGGCCTCTTTATCCACTTCCAATTTCAAAGTTCGTTCCTGAGATATAACACTCAACCATTTATCAATTTTAAGTTGAACGATTTTCTTGTTAACATCCTTTATGGCTGTTTCTTCCTTGGCTCTTGCATGTTCACGGAGATATATGTTTTTCTTCTTAAGAAGCCTTTCAATACTGTTGCGCTTAGATATCCGTGACTCATCGATCTCCTTAACCCGAAGGGGATTGCGCCTGAGGATGTAGCGTATAGCATTGTTTTCTACTTCAAAGAGATCTTCATCAAATAATCCTATCTGGATAACCCCCTGATCCATAAGGGAGTCGATTTGCGCTTTGGTTATGGCTGTAATGTAATGAAATCCCTCTGGCAGGTTTTTTATCTGAGGGATCTTGATCATTCCTCGATCTCCTACAAACGTAACCCGCTCGCAGCCGAAACGTTCTGCCGCCTTTTTAACTTGGGAAGCAAAGGTCTGAGTATCTTGGGTATTTCCAGCAAATACCTCAGTTGAGACTGGTTCTCCAAACTCGTCACACAATAAACCTATAACAATCTGTTGCTTGCCCTTCTTTCCGTCTCGATTGTAGCCATACTCACCAAAATAATTATTCGTGCCCTCCAGATAACTGCTTGTTACATCGTAGAGAAATATTTCAGGCTTCGTTTTTCCTCGCCTCACTGAAAATAGTTTTTTTTCTATTTGTTCCTGATTATCAGCCAGCCATCTTAGATTATCGTATAGATCATTTTCATCGAAGCCTCGTCTTATATCTAAAACGTCACATACTGCGTGTGTTTGGGCCAGTCTCACTGCAGAAAGTCGTGAACCCTGCTCCATCACTCGGGCAATCATTTGCCACATGGCCAGCTTTCCGGCAAACTCTTTGCCAAGCGCTCTTTCAATGCCTTTTCTCTTGGCAGTCTGATAGACTGTCCAAACCGCCCCAACAGAGAGACCCTCCTGAAGTTCAACTGACTTAAGTGATCCAAGTTCCGAGAGATTATCTTTATATTTTAGGGCAAGCTTGATTGCGGCGATCTCTTCCGGTTTGCAATGAGAAAGGTTAGCAATAGTACGCTTCTTGACCTTTCCATCTTTTCGATACGACTCGCGAAGGAGGGTGGATCGATAAATTTTTTTACTGTTTTTGGGGGCAGATTTGTTTTTGATGATATGCATACCTACAATATATATCGTATAATCTTATCTGTCAAGGAAATTAATCACATTATTTATTTTATTAGTGACTACAAGTTCATCATAAAAAACTGTTCATTTACTATTATATCAATAGGTTAGCTAATTTCTATGGGGTGAACATCCGTTAAAGCTTCCATAAGGCACCTTCTTTAATGTAATGAGTAATGAGAAACCTTGTCGTGATCTGAGGGGTCCATTTGTAAATCCGTAAATCATTCAAAGGCTGAAAGCGTTAGCATAGTTAAGAGCGTTGGGATCGTCAATTTGGTTTCTCTGGCCCCGGTTGAATCCCTATGGGTGCTCCTTTGGAGCAATTCAACGGGGTAAATTTGTTTGGTCTGTTTCGAACAGCAAGCGAGAAAAGGTTGAACGCGAGAAATGCAAGAAAGGTTGAATGGGAAATATGCTCAAAGCTCAAGGCTGAAAGCTAATAATTGGTTAAATTGTTAAATGGTTGAATCGTTAAATCGTGAAAGCTGAAGGCTCAAAGTTCAAAGCTGAAAACTAAAAACGAAGGACTGAGGTTCGAGTACTGAGGACTGAGTCATAGGGCAATCCGATATGTATGAGGCCAGTCTAAAGTTATTTGTGTTCTCTGATTCCAAGAGATTTTTTTATCCTGCTCTCTGCTTGCCTGACTATATCATCCAGCATTTTTCCTATTTTCCTGCTGATCAAATTTTCCGGAATTGTCATGATAATAAAATAATGGGGGACATAAAATTATAAGATTCTTTCTATTCATTATTGTGAAAAGCGTTGAGAGCGCCTAAACCAGAGGTCAGAGATCAGAGGTCAGAAGACGAAAGGGATTCCTTCGGAATAGAATTAATGCTTCGCATGGGAAGCGAGCCTAAAGGCTGGAATACGGTTATGAAAACTCCTTGGGCTCAAAATCATCCCG
>CAZLRI010000441.1:0-2156 GCA_964561745.1 uncultured Pseudobdellovibrionaceae bacterium
GAAATTTGTACTGCCGATCATCCTGAACTTTTCTTCTCTTATCGGAGAGACAAGGGCAATACTGGGCGTATGGCGGCAATTTTTATGCTAAAAAAAGGAGGGGAGTGTGCGAATAAAAGAGCACCCTATTCTGGAATTTAGTCCAGGTAAAAAAGTTAAATTTACTTTAGACCGGATAGAAATGGAAGGTTATGAAGGAGAGCCTATTGCTTCTGCCTTGGTTGCTGCTGGAGTAAAAGTGTTGAGCAGAAGTATTAAGTATCACCGACCCCGGGGATTCTTTTGTGCGATAGGTAAGTGCTCCTCCTGCCTGATGAAAGTAAATGGCATTCCTAATGTAAGGACTTGTGTAACTAAATTAGAAGAAGGGATGAATATAGAGATCCAAAAAGGAAAAGGTGATTTCAATTGAAGAAGACTAATCTGGCTATAATTGGAGGAGGTCCAGCAGGATTATCAGCAGCAATTTGTGCTGCCTCTTCAGGAGCAAAAATAACCCTTATTGATGATAGTTTAGAATTAGGGGGGCAATTGATAAAACAAACCCATAAATTTTTTGGTTCTAAGAAACAATTTGCTGGGATTAGGGGCATAGAAATTGCTAAAAATTTACTACAAGAAATTAAAAAATATAAGAATATTGAACTAATTTGTAATGCCACGGTAACCGGATATTATGAAGATGGTATTCTAACTATTGTCCAGGGTAGTAATGGTGATATATTTATTAAATTACTACCTGATAGGATTATTGTAGCCACTGGAGCTTCGGAAAATATGTTGACTTTTGTAAATAATGATCTACCAGGAGTATATGGGGCGGGGGCAGTGCAAACCTTAATGAATCTTTATGGAGTAGTCCCGGGTAATAATATCTTAATGGTAGGAGCAGGGAATATTGGTTTAATTGTTAGCTATCAACTCCTGCAAGCAGGTATTAAGGTGGAAGCAATTGTGGAAGCTCTTCCTAAAATAGGCGGATATCTGGTACATGCAGCCAAAATTAGACGTTTAGGAGTTCCTATTTATACTTCCCATTCCTTGAAAGAGGTCTACGGTAATGATAATGTAGAAAAAGCGGTAATTAGTGAAATTAATAAAGATTTTGAATTTATTCCGGGAACAGAAAAAGAACTTAAAGTAGACACTATCTGTTTAGCAGTTGGCTTATCTCCGCTCTCTGATTTACTCTGGCAGGCCGGTTGTCAGATGAAATATATTGCTGAACTCGGCGGATATGTGGCTTTAAGAGATGATCATATGAAATCAAGTTTAGATAATATTTATATTGCAGGGGATGTAGCTGGCATTGAAGAAGCCAGTAGTGCTATGTTAGAGGGAAAAATTGCTGGGTTAAATGCTGCCGTGAGTTTAGGATATAGAGTTGATAATTTTTTAGAACTAAACAGAAACTTAAGAAAAGAGTTAAAAGAATTACGAGCTAATCCTTTAAGCGAAAAGGTAAAAATAGGTTTAGAAAAAGCTTTGCTTAAGAGGGAAGTGGATTAATAATGTTAGAGAAAACTGGTATTCCCACCGATGATGATTTAAAAAAAGTAATTCCGGATAAAGAAAGATTAGCTAAAGGAGCAGTAGTTATTATAGAATGCTTTCAGAAGATACCCTGTGATCCTTGTGCTATATCGTGCCAGTTTGGAGCAATAAAACCATTTAAAGATATAAATGATTTACCTCAAGTCGATTTTAATAAATGTACTGGTTGCGGGATTTGTATTAGTGCTTGCCCAGGTTTGGCTATATTTGTAATAGATAATAACTATTTAGAAAATAAAGCCTTAATTAAGTTACCTTATGAAATGCTTCCTCTACCCGAAAAAGGGAAAGAGGTTTATGCTTTAGATAGAGCGGGAAAGATAGTGAGTAAAGCAAAAGTAGTAAGAGTCCAAAAGATTAAAAATAAGACTAATATAATTTCCATATCAGTTCCTAAAAATATGGCTATGAAGGTTAGAAGTATAAAAGTGGAGGACAAAAAGAATGAAGGATGATACCATAATTTGCCGATGTGAAGATATCACCTGGGGAGAAATAAGACAAGCTTTAGAAAAAGGATATACTAGTCTCGATGAAATTAAAAGAATTACTAGTGTCACGTCACATTTCATACGTCGGATAGAGTCGTTTTAGTTTTATCC
>CAZLRI010000442.1:0-2149 GCA_964561745.1 uncultured Pseudobdellovibrionaceae bacterium
TAATTACTCCACCCCTAACCCCTCCCCTTCGAGGGGAGTGGAATGATTGAAGTCCTCCTTTGAAGGGAGGATTTAGGAGGGTAACAACATATAAAAAAAACCGCGAACTGGCAAATGCTCAGCGCGGTTTTTATGATAGTAGTTTCTGATTGCTTTATCAAGCAGATACCAGAAGTCCGTGTTCAATTAATATTGCTTCCATTTCCTGCTGTACGGTCAACGCAGCTTCTGCAGCCTTTTGCGCGAAGTCTTCGCCTTTGCCAGCAAAGATAATTCCTCGCGAAGAGTTTACAAGTAATCCGCAGAAACGGTTTATACCATATTTACATACAGCTTTTAGTTCACCACCTTGAGCGCCAACGCCAGGTACAAGCAAGAAGTGATCAGGCACAATAAGTCTTACTTCTTCAAATTTTTCCGGATGAGTAGCGCCAATCACGTACATCATGCTGTCACTACCTGCCCAATCCTGTGTTCTTCTAAGAACCCTGTGGAACAATTTCTGACCTGCGGCATCCTGGAAGTGTTGGAAATCATCACTACCTTTATTTGAAGTTAATCCAAGCACTATGGTCCATTTATTAGGATCCAAGAATGGAGTGATAGAGTCTTCTCCCATGTAAGGTGCAACAGTCATTGCATCACATCCCATTGTGTTCAATATTCCCTTAGCCCACATTTTTGATGTGTTACCGATGTCACCAGATTTAGAATCACCAATCACCAGCATTTCTGGGTAGTTTGTTTTGATGTATTCAACAGTTTTGAAGAATGATCTCACCCCTTCCCAGCCATAGGCTATATAAAATGCGAGATTGGGTTTGTATCCGATACATAAATGATGTGTTGCATCCACAATTTGTTTATTAAACTCAAACTGTGGGTCTTCCCAGTCACGTAGGTGCTTCGGAATTTTCTCCATTTCTGTGTCGAGGCCGATAATAAGGAAGGTCTTCTTGAGCATTATCTGGTCGAATAATTGTTGTTTACGCCAGTTGCGTGGATCGAAAAGAAACTGATTAATTCTTGATCTTTGTTCTTTAATCTTTGGGTCAAGTTCTTCTGCAATATCCAAAAATTCTTTGGCAGTGATAAATGCATGCTTCTGCAGCCCGACTTCCCGAACGCGTTTGTTACTTTCTTCAAGTTCATAATCATAAAAAGCCATAGTATGTTCAACTCTAGCTCCCAAATTACGGGCAGCAAGAACCTGTTTCCTGGCGCTTTCTGATGTGCTGAACAAGTCTTCAAGTACCACACAATGCTGATCCTTAAGATTATACTCAATAAATGAACCTGATATGGCCATGCTTTTTACTTCTTTGATGATAAGGTCTTTTGCAAATTCCCCGAGTACTTTTCTTGCATGTTCTTCAGAGGATTCTTCCATGAAATAATCAAGCAAAAGTGCATTACCTGTCTGTCCAGCATATCCTTCCATATCGTTTTCAAGACCATGGTCTTTCTTGCTTGCACGAATGTAAGCAAAAGGAACCTTAAGTGCATTAGCCTGCATAATTCCTGATGGAATAGCATCTGGATTTGAAGCGATTACCATGTCGATACCTTCGAAATCTTTTACGATAGGTATTACTTCAAATGCTACGTTAGTGTCCTTGTCAATTGCCTTAATAATTACAAAGGGTACGCCAAGTTTGGCAGCTACGCTTGGACCGATATGAAGGCCAGCAGTAGGTGCTGCGAGTATTGCATTGCAAGGAATGTTATGTTCCAAGATGTAGTTAGCCTGATGTGAATAAATCATGTCGCGGATATTAAAACTTGCAAGCGACATGCGGTTATCTACATAGATGGGACTTTTGATGCCTGAAGCCCAGGTTACCAAATTTTCTTTGTTAACTCTAAGGCCAGATATGCTCGGCGTGAGCATAAATGAAACGTACTGATTTTTTTTGTTCATAAAATTGATTTTAAATTTAACTTATTTTTAATTACATTTTTTTTGATTCACAAATAAAAAAAATTGCGGTGAATCGCGCATTTTGATTTTTTGTTTTTTCATAGGCCTTATAGGTTTTTTAGTTTTACATTTTATTATCGAAAATACTTATAGGAAAAAACGCTGATAAGTCAACACATAGTCGAAGGTCATAAGGTCGAAGGTCATAAGGTCGAAGGTCATAAGGTC
>CAZLRI010000443.1:0-2144 GCA_964561745.1 uncultured Pseudobdellovibrionaceae bacterium
GACCTCCATGTCTCATTATTAAAACATGTGAATCTACTTTTACATGGGGAATATTTAATTGAAATTTCTGGGGATTATTGCATTGAAATTGACAGGCTACCATAACGATCCACGAATCACGAGTTACGAATCCTGATTGGGATTGATTGTTTTGTGTATTCCAGAAAGATACAGATTTTATACTAAATTATGGACATATTCATGTTGTTAGTGTGAATATGGGGCTGCATGAGAAATGTGTGTATTCAAAAAACTAGCAATTTTGTATTTTAATTAGGAGATATATTATGGATGATTCAAAAAAACCCAATATATTTCAGTATGATAATTATCGAAAATATCTTCGCGACTGGTTTATTTGGATGAAGAAAACCAATCCAGTCTTTTCCTACAGGGCTTTTTCCCAGTGGGCTGGTTTTAAATCGCCAAATCAACTGCTCTTAGTGATGGATGGGAAAAGAAATATCTCTATTTCCACATTAAACAAATATCTTGCTGTACTAAAATTGAAAGATAATGAAGCTGTATATTTTGAACTTCTTGTGAAGTTTAATCAGGCAAAGGATATGCCGACCAGAACCAGATGTTTTCAGCAACTTTCGCCATATTGGCTTAAAAGAGGCACAGTTCTGGGAAAAGAGCAGTATGATTATTTATCAGGCTGGTTTTATACTGCCATCAGAGAGATGGTAAATCTAAATAATTTTAAGGAAGACGGTAGATGGATTTCAAAAAGGCTGAAAGGAATGATAAATCCAATTCAGGCAAGAAGGGCAATTGAGATTTTATTAAAACTTAACCTGCTAAAGCGTGATGAAAATGATAAGCTGGTTCAAACTTCGAGTTATTTAACTACTGGCAATGAAACAGAGGCTGTGGCTGCATATATTTTTCATGAACATATGCTGCATCTGGCAATGGAATCTCTAAAAAAGAAACCTTCAAGCGAACGCAATATTTCGTCACTTACATTTACAATTAGAAAAAAAGATTATGAATCAATAGTCAGTAAGATTAATGAATTTAGAAAAGAGGTTGTTTCTTTGCTTGAAAATAGGGCGGTCAAGGAAGAGGATGATTCATTATATGAGTTAAGTTTGCATCTATTTCCGATTGGAGAGGATATGGGTAAATTATGAAAAAAATATATATCACACTTTGTCTCTTGCTTTGTGTTGCTTGCGGAACCGCATCCACCAATAATTCGGTTTTAAATGAACAACTTCCGCAAACAGATGATAATGTAACTGAGGTTGGTAATCCATTAACAGAAATAACAGGTGTAGCTGTGAAAGGACCGGTTAGCGGTGCAGGGGTTGATGTATATAGATTGTTTCCGAATGGAAGCATGGGCGACATTATTGGCTCAACAACAACTAATGAAGATGGAACATATTCGATATCAGGTGATATCTCAGGACCGGTTGTTATTACTATCACAGGCGGATCATATATAGATGAAGCAACAGGGCAGGTTGTGGAAAATAACAGTGAATATCAATTGATGACTGTTTTAGCAGATATTTCGGCAGAATCATATGTTGTTGTTACTCCATTGACAACCATTGCTTCAGCAAGGGCATTGGCTCTTATTAAAGAGAATTTTTCTGAATTGGCTGATACAAGAATGGATGCTTCTTCGGATGTTTTATTATTAGATGAACAGCAAAAAACTGATCTTGAAGCAGCTTATCAAAATATTGCTTATTATTTTGGAATAGATGCTATTGATCTTGTCAGAACCGGGCTTGTTAATTTTCTTTTACCAGATCAGGAGATAGATCCAGCAGGAGTGAGCGCGCTATACGGAGTTGTTGTTGCTGCATTAAGCCAGATAATGTTGGATTTTGAAGTAACTCCAGATCAGCTTATGCAGGTTATAAAAGGCATTGCTGCAGATTATTCAGATGGGGTTTTTGATAATTTGGATCACGGAGAATTTATATCTTTTGGTATGGTTGATACTTTTGTTGTGTTTACTTATCTTGATCAGGCTATCAGGGGTTTTCTTGATGGGCAGGAAAATAACACAGGCTTAACATACGAAGACTTTAATATTAATATTCCTCCATTAGGTCAGCAGTAAATGTTTGTCATTCCGGACTTGACCTGCCCGCCATTGCAAGCCTAATGGCTTGTTCAGG
>CAZLRI010000444.1:0-2137 GCA_964561745.1 uncultured Pseudobdellovibrionaceae bacterium
CTTATGTTAATTTTGAACATAAACCGTGTCCGTAGGATAAGCGCCAGACAGGAATGTCTGTCCTGCCTTTTCCCTGCGGACACAAATCACGCCTTCTGATAAAACCAATAATACGCCGAAAAGCAAACATAATAATGTTTCAATTCCCGATGAAGAGGAAGTCGTATTCTGGTTTGCTTTGAGGTTATATTTTGTCCGGGAACCTCATACACTGCCTCTGTCCAAGCACTATCTGCATTCTCATGTGTCCAGACCCCTATAAATTCCTCATTCACCCAGACCTCTATAGGCGTATAGGTTGATGTCCTCTTGACTATCTTTAATCCCTTTCCCGGAATAGTATTGACTACCATGCTCTCTCCACCGGTAATCTGTCTGCCCGCATCAATCACTACTACTGACGAATTATTTAGATACGAATACATGCAAGCCTCATCTTGGTATAGCAAGCCATAGAACATCCCTGGCTGTGTCTCCCAAAATTTGTAGTGATGAGCCTTTTCATTCTCGATATCCCCAACATCAACAAAATCGACCAAACGATACCCCTCCAATTTTTCGTTAACAGTTCGAACAGTATCGCCACTGTGGGCAAGACTCCAATCGACCTTGTAGACTGTCATGGGTGAGGAACTGCCGGCAATAGTTGAATCAATGAGCTTGAACTGCTTTATTTCCTCCTTTAACATGCCTATCTTATCAAAGCTAAACCAGCTCGGATAGATAATAAAATAATCCGGATATTTCTTTGGGTCAAGTGCCTCTAAAAACTCAAAGATGCTTCCTGCCCCATTTGCCCATGACCAACCAACCTTGTTTGTCCCAAGACCAAGCAGATCAATTATGTACCTGTCCCCAAGATACTTTACTGCCCCAAGGTCATTAACAGCAACCACTGCATCCTTTGGTATATTTTTTTCTATCCACATTCCAAGAATCATTTGTTGATTGTAAATATCTTTACAATTTTTTCCATATGCCACGGAGAAGTACGCAGTATTTAATATGCCAAACAATAGGAAGAAAGAGGCTAAGGAGATAAAGGCAGGCTTTATTAGTGTGCTACCCTGACATATTAATTTGACAAACAATAAAAGTCCGGCAACCACAAATATTAAAAACAAAGGGTAAAAGGGAATAAGATAACGATGCCAGTGCCATTTGACCGGAAGCGAGACGCAAAGGGAAAAAATACCTATCATCATCAGACAAAGGGTCAATGCCCCAACCCCCAGTATTTTCTCTTTTATCTCTTTTGTTACAATGGATAAGACTCCAAGAAGACCAAAAAAAAGAAAAAATGGGGCAAAATAAACTGCCTCTTGATCCTCATTGGCATACATAACCGGGCTGTATTTACCAGCAAATCCTGAAAAGATATCTTTCGTTATATAAAAATAATATTTACCTGCTGTAGCTGCTATATCAAATAGATTTGAATTTGGTCTGGAAAGGGGGGATTTAGCAATCATGGTGTTAAATGTCAGGCTGCCTGTAAAAGCATAATTCATTATTACAAATATCATTCCAAACCCAACAGGGATAAGAAAATAGTAGTTTCTTTCATTCCGAAGGAAAAAGATAAAGCCAAAAAGCACACCTGAAAGAATTAATCCCTCTGGCCTGGTTAATGCCATGATACTGGCAAAAACTATTGTCCAGACATATTTTTTCTTTTCTGATTCAAGGAGGAAGGCATACAGGACAGCCAATATCATGCACATAAAAAATCCTGTCTCCATCCCACAAAAAAAACTCCAGAGGATTTGACCATTAAATAAAAAAAGTAGCCCCAGAATAAGACCTGTTGTTTCGTCAAATAGCCTTCTGCCAATATTAAATATTAATAGCGAGGAAACTATTAAACATATCAACCCCAGCCCAAGTGAGTAGGCAAGGATACCTGTCTTGCCAATGCCCAATAAAAACCCTATCGCCAAAATAAATGGGTATAAAAGACTGGTTGCCCCTGTTGTTGGACTATCTCCAGTATTGTATTGAAAGGGAACGCCATGACAGATTTGCTTAGCGTACTGAAAAAAGATAAAGGTATCGTCTAATGGTGGGGCAAGATGACCGTCTGTGTAAAAAAGCATGGACATTAAAAAAATACCGCCAAGAAGAATGGCTATTGTGC
>CAZLRI010000445.1:0-2127 GCA_964561745.1 uncultured Pseudobdellovibrionaceae bacterium
AGGGGAATTAATATCGTGAATGCCAAAATTTACCTCAACTTATTGAGAAGTTACGTGTAATTCGTAAAAAGCTATATACTACTGTTTTGGTTTTAACAAGAAACTATATACGCACATCACATATCGCACAACGAATTGTCAGCTAGCACAGGTTAGAAGCTCCCTCAAGAGATTTTTAGCTTCAGAAATCACTTTGTCAGCTTCTTTAATCTTTTGTTCTGCCACATAAAGCAATCGATCCGGAGGCCTTAACATATAGCGCTGATTTGACTTCTCAACAAAGAGAGCAAGTTTGCTTATATCTATATGGTTTAATTCATCAATACGACTTATAAATACCTTTCCATCAAAGGTGAGTTTATTGATTCCAAGATCTTTTGCCAAAATCTTTATCTCCATAACCCCAATGAGATTTTTCGCCTCTTCTGGCAAAGGACCAAAACGATCCTCTATCTCCAAGCCCATCTCCAGCACCTCTTCAATATTCTCCCTTGAAGATAAGCGCCGATAAAGATCAAGCCTTATACCTGGTTCTTTTATATATTCTTCTGAAAAATATGCAGGTATTGAAAGATTAAGCTCAGGATCTATCTCTTTAGTTACAGCCTTACCCTGCATCTTTTTTATCTCCTGCGCCAAAAGTTTTGTATACATTTCATATCCAATTGCAGCTACATGACCAGACTGTTCCCTTCCCAATATATTACCTGACCCTCGTATCTCCAGATCATGCATAGCAATCTGAAAGCCGCTTCCTAATTCAGTAAAACGCTGAATAACCGTAAGCCGTTTCTTTGCTGTTGGAGTAATAGACCCGTCAGATGGCAGTAAAAGATAAGCAAATCCTTTTACACTGGATCTGCCAATGCGACCACGAATCTGATATAACTGCGCTAAGCCAAAGGTGTCAGCCCTGTTTACAATTATTGTATTAGCATGTGGAATATCTAAACCAGATTCTATAATAGAAGTTGTTAACAATAATTGTGTTTCATTTCTTACAAACTTCATCATTACATTTTCAAGTTCGTGTTCATTCATCTGACCATGAGCAATGCCTATAGAAACTTCTGGTATCAATTTTTTTATATGTTCTGCCATTGAATGAATTGTTCTCACCCTGTTATGCACAAAAAATATCTGACCATCCCGCATTAGTTCCTCTCTAATCGCATACCGTATAATTCCATCATCAAAAGGCACCACCTCTGTTGATATTGCCAGACGGTCAAGCGGAGGAGTATCAATAATACTGATATCACGTATGCCAGTGAGAGACAGATGCAAAGTTCTGGGTATGGGTGTAGCTGTAAGTGTGAGGCAATCAACATTTGCCTTAAATTTTCTTATTTTTTCTTTATGAGTCACTCCAAAACGCTGTTCTTCATCTATGATCAATAATCCAAGATCTCTAAAAGAAACACCCTGTTGTAAAAGACTATGCGTTCCTATGACTATATCAATAGTACCCTTACGGAGCTCCTCCAAAATAGCTTTTTTTTCCTTTGCACTACGAAACCTTGAAAGCATTTCAATCTTGATCGGCGTATGTGCAAAACGTTTATAAAAATTTTCATAGTGCTGAAAAGCCAAAAGAGTTGTTGGAACAAGTATTGAAACCTGTTTGCCTGACATTGCAGCCTTAAACGCAGCTCTAATTGCAACCTCTGTCTTACCATATCCAACATCTCCGCATATTAAGCGATCCATTGGGCGCTCCAACTCCATATCAGATAATACATCATCTATAGAACGCTGCTGGTCAGGAGTTTCTTCATATGGAAAAGTTGCGGCAAACTGTTCATAAGATGAATCTGAAGAAGGGAAACAAAAACCCGGAGTCACTTCTCTTAATGCATAAATATTCAGGAGCTCTTTTGCTATTGCAACAATATCAGCCTTTGCCTTTTTCTGAACAGCTTCCCAGTGAGTTCCCCCAAGTTTATCAAGAGCAGGCGGCACATCACCCGGACCAACATACCGCTGTAACAAATTCAGACGATAAACCGGAATATACAGTTTATCCTGCTCTGCATATTCAAGAAGAATAAAATCATTATCAACATTTCCTATAGTCAGTTTTTTAAGACCACAATAAGCACCAATGCCATGCTGTTCATGGACAAT
>CAZLRI010000446.1:0-2118 GCA_964561745.1 uncultured Pseudobdellovibrionaceae bacterium
ACTCAGCATATCTGGAGATGGCGGTGCAGGCAAAACCTGGTTCATGTTGCGCGCTCTCCAAAAGGCTGCCGAGAACAAACGAATGCTATGTGAAATTGAGCCCATAGACTTTTACATAACAGCATGTCGCAGTACTACGGGGGTGCGAGAGAAACTAACCCAACATCTTGGCTTTGAATACTTTGAAGAGTATCAGCGCGCGATGAGCGATCTCGGTCGTGGGCGAGATGCTGATCTAAGCGCTGAGATGATCGAAAATCTGGAAGGTAGAGCTCAAGCAGCTTTTATTGCGTGCTACAATAAACTGGCTGAAAGATGGGATAAGGTTGTGATTTCTTTTGACACTTTCGAGGTAGTGCAAGACGAGAGAGTGGGACAATGGCTTATTGACGAACTTTTGCCCAACCTTCATCGGACAGTTGCTCTGATAGCGGGTAGAAGAAACAAGGACATACGTTTCGGACACCTAAGAGATCTAGTCACTCCAGTTGAACTTGGCGAAATGGAGTCTAAAGATGCGCGTACATACTTTATGCTTAAAGCGAAGACCGATATTCCAGAAGGTTTAGCAAAAAAATTATGGGAAAAGGCTGAGGGGCGTCCCTTGTTCATGGATCTGGTAGTTGATTGGTTGAAAGAGAATCTTGAGTATGGTAGTTTAATTGAGACCCCTCAGGAGCGATTTGAGGAAGAGTTAGTGGCACGAATACGTGGACTGAGGAACCTCGATATCGAGCCATTCTCTATATGGCCTGGGCACATCGCCGGTTAGATGTAGAAATGCTTAAATGGCTCATGCAAGATGAGACAATTGACTATGCTGTTTTAGTTGATGATTTGGCTAAACTATCGTTTGTGAAGTATCGTGAGCCAATCCAGAGCATTTTATTGCATGACGAAATGCGGGATTTAGTGGTTAAACATGTATGGGGTGTAATTGATCCATTGGCAACAGAACGCCGGTCTTTAAGTGAGCGGATCATAGCCTATTACGATCAGAAATTAATTCCCCTAGCCATTGATGCTTATGAACGTCAAATCCTGGAGGCTGAAAGACTATTCTTTGCCTTGTACCTCGATCTAGGAAAAGGTTATGAACGCTTTACCGATGTTTTCGACAAGTTGTATAATGCTCAGAGATATGATGATTGTGAAGTTCTGCTCGTAGAGATTGGGTATTATCGAGAACGTCTACCCGTGTGGCGCATTGGCGAAGTCGAATTACGTCATGCTAACTTGCTCCTGCATCGTGGCCAACTCGATCATGCGGAGAGTATTATTGATCGGGAAAAGGACAAGCACGTGGGAACAGAATTGGAAATCTTAATGCTATTGACACTTAGCGATGTCTATTTACGACGAGGTCGAACGAGAGAGGCTTTAAAATTTTGCGAAGAAGCTGTCGATATAGCTAAGCGTATTCAAGCCGACTCTAAAACCATGGGGAAGATTGAAAGCGGGCTGGGTTATCTCTATCGTATTTCTGGTAGATGGGATGAGGCGATTGTTTGGTATTATAAAGCACTGGACAGAACAAGTGATCGGGGCGATATCGCTACGATCTTGAACACGATTGGCTATATCTATGCGCTCAAGACAGACTATGATATAGCGTTGGAGTATTGTGAGGAGGGTTTGAAAATCCGAGAAAGAATTGGCTTCCGAAAAGGACAGGGACTGAGTTGGAGTACTTTGGGAGAAGTGTACCGTTATAAGGGCAGACGCCAAGATGCTTTGGATTGCTATGAAAAGGCTATGCAAATATTTAGGGAGGGTGACGATCAAGAAAATATCGCTCGGTTGCGTCAGCAACGTGGAATCTGTCTTGTCGAAATGGGACGCCTTACTGAAGCGCAGGCGGACTTGCTGGCCGGCATGAATTTTTACAAATCCTCTGGAAATGTACGTGATTATCCCAGGTGCCTTGAGAGGGCGGCGCGTCTATCCTACGCTTTAGGGGATTTTACCCAAGCATATCAGTCCTTTGAGGAGGCACGCCAAATAGCAATAGAGGTATCTGACATTGACACAGCAGTATATAGTATTGTTTGGCTTGCGAGGTTGGCCTTGAAAAAGAATACCAAGACTCAAAAAATAAAGAGCTATGTTGAACAACTA
>CAZLRI010000447.1:0-2111 GCA_964561745.1 uncultured Pseudobdellovibrionaceae bacterium
TCTTTGGCGGAGAAAGCGCGAAGGAGTTCAACAAGATTTACCGGAGAGATAGAGCGGTTGGTGTTTTTGAGACTGACATCAGAGGAAGGTAACCAAAGGGTTTCGAGTTTTTGCAAGGCGCCGAAGTATTCGTTTTTCTAGCTTGAAAACTTCAGACGGAGCAAAAATTTTACTCTCAGTGCAATAGCCCCTTGCTGATTTTTTAGACCTCTTACAATCCAACCGCCGTTGAACCCTGTTTCAAAAAAGCCTTAACCTGTTCATCTGTCGGAGCTTCTGCATAAATACGAATAAGAGGTTCTGTGCCTGATGCCCTGAAGAGCAGCCAGCTGTCATCATCAAACAAGAAATGATCTCCATCGATAGAAGTCTTTTTTATAACCTTATGCCCGTCAATTGAGTCAAAATTCAAAGTTTTCATCTTATCTCTAACAACTTGAATCTGTTCTTGAGAAAGGTGATGATCCTCTCGTTTGTATTTTACAGGTCCAACATCTTTTTGAAGTTCACTTACAAGCTCGCCTAAACTCTTTGATGTAGTTGCCATTAACTCAAGCAAAAGCAGGCAGGAAAAGACACCATCTCTTTCAGGTATGTAACGAGGAAAACCAAAACCACCGCTTTCTTCGCCTCCGATCAAAACACCCGGTTTTGTCATCGCTGGGCTTATGTGCTTAAATCCAACAGCGACGGTGTCCACATCCAAACCATATTTTTTACCAAGCCTGTCTATCATCATTGTTGTTGAGATGGATTTAATTATCTTTCCGCTCCAACCTTTGTTTTCAACAACATGTTTTATCAGCAAAGAAAATATTTCATGAGTTGTTACAAAATTACCATTCTCATCAACAGCGCCAGCCCTGTCTGCATCACCATCCATAAGCAAGCCCACGCTGTATTTGCCGGTTTTCATACGCTCCACAAGCTCATTGGTGTTTGGGGGTATTGGCTCTGGATTTAATCCACCAAAATTATAATCAGCTTCAAAGTGTATTTCTGTGACACATTTGCCTAATAAGCGCGGGAAATATCCGGTCCCTGAACCATATAATGGATCAATCAATATGTTATAGTTTTTGCTCTTTATCAGATCCAGATCAACCATAGCGCCAAATACATTAAGATATTCTCCGTATGGGTCATACATCTGAAGTTTACTGTTTCCTTTAAGATCAGCTGTTTTAGGAACGTTCCCATTTTTATCATTTTTGACAATTCCATCTTCAATGATCCCTACAAACTCGCTGCCTGCAGCGCCGCCATAACTTTCCTTAAACTTAATACCGTTCCATTGCGGTGGATTGTGGCTTGCTGTAACCATTATTCCTACAGCACATTTTTTTGTCTTTGTAAGCCATGCCACAGTTGGAGTTGGACAAAATGTTTCTGAAAGCATTGTTGGAATATCATTTCCCAAAAGAACAGAGGCAATCAGATGCGCTGCTTCTTTGGATTGATTTCTCCTGTCATATCCTACTGCAACAGGCTGACCTACTTCCTTCATAGATGGATAATGATCAGCAAATGACTGGATAACCTTCTTTATATTTTCAGGAATAAAATCTTTACCGACAATTGCCCGCCATCCATCTGTTCCAAATTTTATTTCAGACATTGTTTTCCCCTTTTAATAGTTGGTTATCCCTTTCCTATGTCATACTGGATCCCGCATCTCCGCCGAAGGACGGATCAGCCTCTGGCCGAAAGTGCGGGATGACAGGTTTTAACTGTCAGCAAGCTTCCCATCATAATTGCTGCAAGCATATTGGTTTCAGAAGCCACACCCTTCCATGCTATATCTTCAGCAGTGCCATGTGCAGGAGATGTTCTTATAAACGGAAGACCCAAAGTAATGTTCACAGAAGTGTTTGGCGCCAGCAATTTCACGGGTATTAACCCCTGATCATGATACATGGCGATCCATCCATCAACATTCATCTTGTCATATCTTTGAAAGATCGTATCAGGTGACAACGGCCCAATACAATCAATTTCACTCTTTTTAGCATTATTTATCGCTGGAATTATGATTTCATTCTCCTCTGATCCTATTGCTGCATTATCTCCAGCATGTGGATTTAAACCAATGACTCCTATTTTTGGATTCT
>CAZLRI010000448.1:0-2107 GCA_964561745.1 uncultured Pseudobdellovibrionaceae bacterium
ACAAATTAAGTTCATTTAAATTTTTTCCATCTAACAAAAAGATTGTTTTTTCAAGCAGCTCATCAACCTCAACAAAATCAGCCACACACCCTGAGCGATCTAATGTTTCAGCTCCAAGACATATTTCAACCAGCCAATCATGGTCATGAATCTCTTCTTTGTTACCTTTATATAATAATAAGCCGTGTCCTGCTGTGAACCTTTTTTTAACAATTATTTCAAACATTTTAAATCTTTTATCTTTAGTTGAAGTGACATAAAACCGTTCCACTCATTAATCTGCGGTGTAAAGATTGCTTCTATGCAATCCCCTCTTGAAACTGTTTTATCCCCTAGCGTAAAACCAATTGCATCAATATCCCCATGATAACCCGGACATGAGAGCCTCATCTTTAGATGATTTTTACCAACAATCCTGAAGCTACTTACAACAAATTCATTTGAATAAAAAAGAGGTTCTGGATTGCCAACACCAAACGGCTCCAGCATATCCATCTCTTTCGCCAGATTCATTGTAATATCCTGAGGTTTGAGTACAGCATCAATCTTTATCTTTGACGATATCTTTTCAGGATAAAGTTCTTCGCATGTTTTCTCAAATCTATCCCTGAATTGATTAATATTTGACAGCTCAATCGTGACGCCTGCTGCTTCTGCATGCCCGCCATAATGCAAAAGAAGATCTGAGCATCTATTCAAAACATTCATCACATTAACCCCTGAGACAGAACGCAACGACCCTTTAGCGCTATCTTCTTTTAATGAAATAATTGCTGTTGGTAAAAAATATCTATCAACAAGTTTTGATGCAACAATACCAATAACCCCCGGATGCCAGCCATTACCGGCAAGCACCATAGCTGGTTTTTCCAAAAAACCACCAGCCTTAATCATCTCCTCTGCCTCCTCCAAAACCGCTTTTTCCAAAACCTGTCTTTCACTGTTCAGCCTATAGAGTTCCTCTACAATATTCTCTGCTGTTTTTTTATCATCTGTCAGCAATAGGTCCAGAGACTTTAATGCGCTACCAAGCCTTCCAGCAGCATTAATTCTTGGCGCTAATTTATAGGCAACATCAAATGTCTTTATCTTAACATTATCCTTAATGCCGCATGATTTTATCAAACATCTTATTCCATGCTTTAGGGAATTTGCTGCAGCATCCAAACCCAATTTAACAATAGTTCTATTAATACCCTTTAGCGGAACAACATCAGCAATTGTTGCTAAAGCCAGCAGATCCAGATTTTCATTCAATTGTTTCAAAATTCCATTTTTATTAAGTTTTGCTTCTATTGCCAAGACAAGAAAAAATGCGACTGTGCAGCCTGCCACATCCCGATCACCATGCTTAAAATCCGGCCGCTTTGTATTTAACAATATTATATCATCAGCTATATCTCCGACCTCATGATGATCTGTAACCACTACATCCATTCCACAATTTTTTGCATGCCTGATTTCCTTATAAGCCTTTGAACCGCAATCAACTGTAATGATAAGGTTAACGCTTTGCTTTTTTAACCTGTCAATTGCCGATAGGTGCATACCATATCCTTCTGTAATTCTGTCTGGGATGCATATAACAGGATCATTTCCAAGCGATCTTAGATAACGCACCATTAAAGCTGTGCTGGTAAGCCCATCAACATCATAATCGCCATATATAGCTATTTTTTCATTATTTTTTATTGCATCTATTATGCGAATAACTGCCTTGTCCATGTCAGGAAGAAGGTATGGATCAGGAATATTTGATATGTCTGGGGATAAAAATTTCCGTGCAGCCTCAGGTGTTTTAATACCACGGTTGATTAACACCTGCGCCGTGGCTCTTTGTATATTAAGCTCGTTTGATAAAAGATTCTGGGCGTCTATATTCTCTGGATAGATAAACCAATTGGTGTTCATATATTCGATGGGAGATGAGCGATGGGCGAGTATTTTATGAACGCTCATCAAAGATCCCGAGTTTATTAGAGACTCGGAGATTTTATAATTCCCCCTTTGAGACTGTGTCGTAATACCTTTTTGTTGTCATCCTCGCTCTCAACAAAAACACTCGAGGATAAACTCCAGCGGGGAACCAGAACATGTTGTTTTTACT
>CAZLRI010000449.1:0-2107 GCA_964561745.1 uncultured Pseudobdellovibrionaceae bacterium
AGTGTCAATGCTCTACCACCCCAAGCCCATGTTGCAGGTGCAGTCCCTCCATTTGGGACCCTAAATGCACCAATGTAAACTAAATCTTCTGGTTGAATAAGCCTTGACGGATCAGTGGCAGCTGTTTGTTCTCCTTGCCCAGTTGTTTGTCCGTTTCCAGTAGAATTTCCTGTTTCTGTATTTTGAATAGCGCTATCGTTTTCAACATAAAGACCGCTTTCTCCATGACAACTATTCAATAATCCAACCAAAGATATAAAGCAAATTATTATTAAAAAACACTTAGTTATAGAATAATGTTTCATGTAATCCTCCAAGTGTTGTTTTTGAATTTTATATACCTTGCTATTGCAGATTTACAGCAAATAATAGGTCAAATTATTTCAAACATTTTTTATTAAACAATCAACCAATGTCATAAGCTCCACTGTTTTCAATCCATCAGGTTCTGTATCATCCTCAGTTACAACTTTTCTGTCTTCTTTGTCAGTTCCAAGCCAAACACCATAAACAAAGCTTTCACTTAACATAGTTTCAGAAACCGGTTTTCCCTTAAGTGTTAAGGAATAGATTATGTCTTTGTGTTCAATATCAAATGAAAATGTATATCTGTTTTCTAAATAGATACGTTCAGGGAGTTCGACCCTTAATCCAGCAGGGCTTAAATTAATTATATCGCCCAGTAACGCCTCGGTTTCATCTTCGCTTGTAACAACTGTTTCAATTGGATTCTGTAAAACATATCTTGGATAGATTCGGCGATCAAAGCTTCTTATGCTATCTGGGTCAACTTTTATACGAATTGTTTTTGGGGGTTGGTTAGGTAAAAGCTCATCAGTTATATAACCTTCAATTGTATAAAATAGCTCTAAACTTATTTTTTGAATATAACCTTTGATATTATTTGTTTCAGGCATGTTTTGTGGGGCATCAACAACTATGGAATCATCTTGAATCAGCACTAAATTAAGCACCTCCTGTTGTTCACCGTTTAGCAGGTGAAAATTATTGCAGATATCTTTAAGTTTCTCTCTGATATCAAACTTTTTTTTTGCCATAAAATGTCCTTTTAGGGTGCGTACATTAGTTTTTAAATACTCTAGGTTAGAGCTTTGGAGTATCTTACTTATTCTTGTATTTCAACTTTTATTTCAAACAATAGGTGACTTAGTTTTAAAAATATAGTATTTAAAAGCATCAATTAATTAAAAAAAGGGGGAAATATGGAACAAGAAATGATTGTAAATTCGCAGATTCAGCAGATGTCGCCGGCATTTGGTTGGGTAAGTATTCTTTTTTTTATAGTAGGATATCTATTTTTTGCTTATTGTCTGGCAAGGCTTGCTAAAAACGTTGGGATGCCTTTTGGATCAAGCTTTATTTGGGCGCTAATACCAATAGCAAATTTCTTCTTATTATTAAAAATAGCTGAAAAACCAATGTGGTGGTTCATATTGTTGCTTATCCCCATAGTTAACTTAGTTATCAGTATATTAATGTGGATGTCGATATCTAAGCGTATTGGCAAGCCAGAATGGTGGGGGATTATAATAACCTTAGTTCCTATTGTTAATATAATATTCTTCTTAATTCTTGTATTTGGAAAGCCCAACGCTCAACAAGCATAAGTATCTATTTTTCAGTCAAAATTTAAGGCCTTTTAGCAAAAGCTAGAAGGCCTTATGTTTTTTAAATCTATCGACCAACCCACATTGTCTATTGTTCATCAAATGGGTTAATAATATCAACAAGTTATTTGTCTAAATATACTGTATTTTTCATAACAAAAAAACTTAGCAACAAATTTTAAAATCAGCCGATATTCTGAAAGGCTTGGGATTATTAAATATATGATTGAGGATTCAGGAGCTTGCCGTGAAAGAATGATTATTAGCCCTCGCGAGGGAGGTGGAAATATCAGTTCATTGGATCCAGAGCTTGTGAGTTCTTTTTTAGAAGAGGGTGGTTATCGTATCTATTCAGAGGTGACACCTGAGATATAGCCCCGGCAAAACAAAATGACCAACTCTGCACATGAGTAATAAGAGAGAATTGCTTTTAATGGAGGTGAATGGAGGATGTTGTAAATATTTAGATTTTGTATTCA
>CAZLRI010000450.1:0-2102 GCA_964561745.1 uncultured Pseudobdellovibrionaceae bacterium
CTCTCTTATCACTCATGTGCAGAGTTGGTCATTTTGTTTTGCGGGGGCTATAGAAATGTTTAACTTTCAATATATAACAGGAATTTAAAATTATGCTTATAACAAACTTCAAAAAAACTTTATTAATATTTGCGTTTCTTTCAACAATGATGGTTCTAATCCCGTCATCCAGCGCTTCTGTTTCAACTGCCGATATCCAAGAAGAAAATATAATTGAAAATGCTGACAACAATCTTTCGGGAATCAGCACACTGATAAAGCGGCTGGCAACAACAACCGGCATCTACCAGTTTATTACAAGAAAAGCCGGTGACCCTGAACCAGCTACAATGCTTATGCCGCATGTGGAAGACAACTATCCTTCAGCTGCAGGCTGGATGAAATTAATAATGGTAATAACCGGGGCTGTTCTTGTATATCTCGCAATAGTTAAAAAATTCGAACCGCTTCTTCTTTTGCCAATAGGGTTTGGCACTATACTCGCAAACATACCTCTTGGCGGAATAGCTTTGGAAGGCGGTTTGCTCCGTTATTTCTTTGATGTTGGAATAGCAACCGAGATATGCCCTCTGCTGATTTTTATGGGAATCGGAGCTTTAACAGATTTCGGCCCTTTAATAGCAAACCCGAAAACAGCGCTGCTTGGAGCTGCAGCCCAGTTTGGAATCTTCTTTACTGTCATTGGCGCATTATTGTTAACAAAATACGCGGGTTTTTCCTTTTCTTTACAAGACGCCTGTTCTATCGGCATTATCGGAGGTGCTGACGGTCCCACATCAATATTTTTATCAAGCCAGCTTTCTCCTAATTTAATGGGAGCAATAGCAGTTGCTGCTTATTCTTACATGGCGCTTGTTCCTTTAATACAACCGCCTATCATGCGTTTGCTCACAACAAAGGCTGAAAGATCTATTGTCATGGAACAACTGAGACCGGTTTCCAGAACAGAAAAAATTATCTTTCCGCTCATTATTCTGTTTTTGTGCATAATTTTTCTTCCAACAGCAACACCGTTGATGGGAATGCTTGCATTTGGAAATCTAATGCGCGAATCCGGTGTTGTAGAACGCTTGTCAAAAACAGCCCAAAATGAACTTATAAATATTGTAACAATAGTATTGGGGTTGGGAATCGCAACCAAACTTTCAGCTGAACGCTTTTTGCGGCTTGAAACAATAGGAATACTTATCCTTGGATTAGCTGCTTTTATGGTCTCCACTGCTAGTGGAGTTATATTGGGAAAGATTATGTGCAAGTTAAGCAATGGGAAAATTAATCCTCTTATTGGAGCTGCTGGTGTATCAGCGGTTCCTATGGCTGCACGAGTTGCTGCTGTTGAAGGTCAAAGAGAGAACCCAACCAACTATCTGCTTATGCATGCAATGGGCCCAAATGTAGCTGGAGTTATAGGCACTGCAATTGCTGCAGGAGTGCTACTTGCTGTCTTTAAATAAAAATAGAGGAGACTATTAAAGCCCCCTCTATTTCTTAGATTTGTTTTTTATTCTTAAGGCAATGACTTTGTTGTTAAAAATGACCAGATATGAAGAAGCGCACCTTCTGGAGCTTCATGTCCTGCTGCATCGCCAATCATCACAGCAGTAGTATATCCCAAATCATTCATTTGTTTTGCCAGTGTACAGGTATAATAAACAGAAACTGTAGGATCGCGATTATTATGTGCTAAGAAACCCGGCACCTTTCTTCTTGTTGATTGAACAGCAATAGGTTTTGGATCTCCAACACATGAAGCACAGAAAGATGAAGAAGCAGCGGTGAGAATAGCACCACAGTCAGTAGTACCTGCAGTCGCCCGATAATTACAAGTTCCATGGTGATCAACTCCACCGGTCTTGTCGCATTTTACCAAACCACCACTGATTTCAGCAAAAGCAGCTATCTTATCCGGAAGGGTCATAGCCACTAATTCAGAAAAGAACGCACCATTTGACATGCCAAGCGTATAAATACGTTTTGGATTAATATGATAAGTGTTTTGCGCATCAGTTATTATCTGTTGAACCAATTTTAGATCAGGATTGAGTTCTGGATCAGAACCGAGTGTTGGATTACTATCTGAGCGTGTTTCCAAATAAATATAT
>CAZLRI010000451.1:0-2094 GCA_964561745.1 uncultured Pseudobdellovibrionaceae bacterium
CTTTTATCACTTATCTTCTCCTTATGCTAGATGCGCTTCGGCAAGCGGATACTGTTCAACCCTTTTACACTTTCCAGTCACTAACGGGAAAATAAGCTTTAGGAACCACCCAACAAACCCTGCTATATTATTAGCGGGGTTTTTTGATGCTATGCGAGGAAGATCTGTTTAAAGTAAACATTATCAAAATAGATGTTTGACCAATTCATAGTCACCTAAAAAACAGTTTTGGCTATTTTCTATGTTGATGAAAAATAGCCACATGATACAAACAACCCCTAACTCACATGAACTCATCAATTAAAAAAACCATTCTTAAAGAAGCAGAAAGATTAGGTGCAGTTGAATGCAGGATAACATCTGCGGAGCCATTGGAAGATATCCTATTTTTAACCATCTGGCTGCAAAACAACATGCACGGTTCAATGAAATGGTTTGAGCGAAACCCAAAAGATAGGTGCAATCCCAAATCTCTTTTGCCAAATGCAAAATCAGTAATATGCCTTGCCTTTAAATATGGTAAAAACGGTCTTGAGGAAGATGATTCAAATACTAAAAACACTAAAAAAAATCTTGCGCGTTTTGCCAGAGGCATTGAATACCATGAATATGTTAAAGCAAAGTTAAAGATACTTTCTCAAAAAATACGTGAAACATATCCAGCTGCAAAACTTAAGATGTGCGTTGATACAAGCCCGATACTTGAAAAAGCGCTTGCTGCACGGGCTGGAATAGGCTGGATCGGAAAAAACTCACTTTTGATTAATGAAAAACATGGATCTTTTTTTGTGCTTGGTGAAATTATCACTGATCTTGAAATTCAATGTGATGAGCCTGTTGCTGAAAAATGCGGCACTTGCACAAAGTGCATAAAGGCATGCCCTACATGTGCGATTGCGTCGCCTTATATTATCGATACCAGAAGATGCATCTCTTTTCTGACAATAGAAAATTCACCTTCTCCTCCAGATGATCTTAAAAAATATATCCCAGAGGGTCAGTATGGATGCGATATCTGCCAGCTGGTCTGTCCGTATAATTAGTTGTTGGTTGGTCGTTAGTGATTAGTCGGTAGTGGTCATATGCAAGAAAAAATTAAGATTCAACCTTCTTTGTCTTTATTAATGAAATTACAATTGATCCGCCAATAAATAAGGTAATCAAACCAAGGGAGGTTAATGTGGATATGTGAACAAAATCAATCAATAACATCTTAATACCAATTATTGTTAGCACAAGAGCAACGCCAATGCCTAAGTAGCAGAACCTATCCATCATATTGGAGAGCAGAAAATACAAAACGCGAAGACCAAGAATGGCAAATATATTTGATGTATAAACGATCAGAACATCAGTTGTTATTCCAAACACAGCTGGTATTGAATCAATCGCAAACACGACATCTGTGGTTTCAACAACAATCAGGACAACAAACAAAACTGTCGCAACCATTTTCCCATTCTCTTTTGTAAAAAACTTTCCGCTACTATAACTATTTGTTATTGGAATAAATCTCCGCAAAATTTTAAGCACAATATTTCGTTCAGGGTGAATTTCCTTGTCGCCGATAAAAAGCATCTTGATTCCAGTAATCACCAGAAACGCGCCAAAGATATACATAACAAAATAAAACTTTGTGATCATGGCAATGCCGGACAATATAAAGATTGCGCGCATAATCACAGCACCCAATATTCCCCAGTAAAGAATCTTGTGATGATATAGTGGCGGAACGGAAAAATATTTGAATATAATGACAAAGACAAAGAGGTTATCTACGGAAAGAGCACGTTCAATAAAATAGCTTGTAAAAAAATCCAGCCCTTTTTGCTGACCTAAATCATACCATACATATGCATTAAAAACCATTGCTACAGCTGTCCACACAACGCTCCAGATGGCTGCTTCTTTCATGCTTACAACATGGCTCTTCCGATGAACGACCTTAAGATCAATAAAGAGCATCCCGAAGACAACAATATTAAAGACAATAAATAAAATTATTCGTTGTTCAAACATTTGTGAAAGGATTAGGCATTTTTAATATTTCAAAATATGTATGCACAAGTGTTTGTAATCAACAGAACCTTGTTT
>CAZLRI010000452.1:0-2089 GCA_964561745.1 uncultured Pseudobdellovibrionaceae bacterium
AAAACCCACGCAAAATATCTATCACCTGATTGTAAAACTGCAAAAAAAAGCAATAAACCGCCTGCCATACCTTTTCAAGATAACTAAATATACCAGACAACCAATCCATTTAATCATCACCCCCTACGGCAATCTTCCATGCCAAGATAAAGCTGCCTGCAAGGATAGCCCAACGCATAACAGCCAAAACATCTAAAATATGCCACTGGTCCAAATCAAGAGTAGGACTACCAAGATGCACAGAGCTCAAATCTAAAGTATATTGGTGCGGAAAACCAGACTGACCTGTAAGGTCAGCCAGTTTATTTATAAGTCCATAAAGAGGCAAAGCAGCAACAGCAGTAGATATTTTCGTTTTAATAGTAGCCCAATCGTTTTTATATTGATAATCGCCACAGGCCCCGTCAGAAACATCAGGCACAGTTTCTTCAGCATCATCTTCTGCAGGAGTGTCAGAAGCAAGACTAGTTTCAACATAACTTCGGGCATCAGTATAATTATTAGTTTCATAAACATCACCGCCCATATTATAAATTCTCGTATTAGATGCAGGAGCAGCAGACGCTACAAGACCACTCTGAGACAAATCAAGCCCTAACGCCCTTTGATATTTTTTTCTCGAATCATCATTAGTATAGATTTTAACTTGAGCAATCTCATTTGCATATTTTAATTGATACCAAGACGGAGCAACACCATAGCGCAACCCGGTAAGCTGACCGTTTTCCCATACCCTCAAATCTGCCACACCAGTCGCAACCGATAAATTTTGCCCCTCTGAAAAACCATCTTGACAAAGACTGCCACAAGTAGAATCATTCTCAACATACACCCACATCGAATTATCAGGGGAAGGTTTAAAACGACGCCAGCCTAAATTGTATTGTTCATCAGACAAATCAAATTGGTGACCAACAAGACCGGAGGCCCAAATAACACTTGATGCAGACGGCTTGAGTTCATTTACTTTAGCCGCAGATGCAGTAAGAGGAACATTAACATACCGCTTTGCAGGGGCAACAGCAGTTCCACGGTCATATGTTATATATCCTAAACCACTTAAAAGACCGCCAAGGAGAGTATAAGCAACCTGATGACGAATTACATGAGCTATGACAATGCCGCCAACAGTCCTTAATGTAGTAGCCAGAGCAATACCAGCAAGCGCAGGGAACACAGCTAAAACCACATTGACAGAAAAAATAATGAGAAGCAATATCGTTACAAAAATTTTTACTTTTTTATTTCTCATTGCTTTTTATTCCCCCGATAAAAGATAAAGCAACAACAACACCGAAAGCGAAAGAATACATACGGAGATAGAGAGCAGTCATATCTGTATCAGAAGAAGAACAGGAGAGATTAGACAGCGCACCGGAAGAATAAGAAATTAAAACCTGACCAGAAACATCACTGACAGCAGGAAGAATATATTTTGAAAAATTATTATTTGTATCGGGGAGCATAACTGAAACAGTATTAGAAGAGACAATGAAATCCCGATTATTAGAATACGTGAACTCCACAGATACAGGAATGCCCGCAGGACACTCAACAGCAACAACACCCGCAGAAGAAGGAGCAGAGAAACAAATACAAGGAAGGAATAAAACAAATAACAAAACCAAAATTTTTATCACTTAAAAAAACCCCTTTCATTTTAATATTTATAAAAAATAAAGTGGGGGGAATCTCACCCCCCCCCCGACTGTTGTTTTTAGTGAATGAACGAAACAACAGTTCTGTACGCCTTACGAGCGAGCGGGATACCTATCATTATCCCCGCGACTGTTGCAGCAGCGATAAGCAAGATAGGGATTGCGGTTGTTACCGCACCGCTAAGACCGTCTACAAATGCCTGCATTTTTTCTCACCCCCTTTCATCTGAATTTATTATGCCAGCTATGAAGCCATAGCCAACACCCAAGATGTAAAACAAGATTACAGAGAAAAAACCCGCAGAAATGTAAAGAGCTAATTCAGCGGACATTAGAACGCCACCTCGTTGCACATGTCAAAATACGCAGAGACCTTGCCCTTAAAAACCGTATTCGGTTTATGTCCGAGACGGTCGGTAAATATTGTTAGC
>CAZLRI010000453.1:0-2082 GCA_964561745.1 uncultured Pseudobdellovibrionaceae bacterium
ACACAGAAATCTGTGTTGATGCTATGAATGGAGAAAGTGAACCTCACCCTGTTCCTGGAGAATTTACAATCAGCTGTGAAGAAGTTCAGTTAGATGATAACAATTGTTTTCATTATACAGAAGACTCTCAACACACATTGTATTGCTCAGCAACAGATGCTCTATTGAACCCAGGCAGCAGCACATGGGCTGACTTTGTTGAATCACAGGCTCCTGTAACAACAATAAGCTATGAAGGACCTCAATATCCTATTGAGAACCCTAAATACATTGGCGGTGTCTCAACAGTTGTTTTAACAGCAAGTGATGGAGAAACACATCCATCCGGAGTTGACACAACTTATTACAGATACTATATTGTTGATGACAAGTATTGTTCTGGAACTCAAGATGAATTCACAGCTCCAGAAGCAATCCCAAGCTTTACTGTTTATGAAGCTCCATTCTCAATGGATGAATCATGCCATGCAATAGAGTACTACTCTGTTGACAATCTTGGAAATGAAGAAACCGTTAAGAGAAGTTTTATCTTTGTTGACACGACAGTTCCATTAACTGATAAAGTTGTTGGAAAGCCAAATCACAAATGCACTGTTGGAGACAGCCAGTGTGAAGAAGGCTGGGACTATGTTGTAACAGTAAACACACCTATAACATTAAGTTGTGAAGACCAATTGCCACATCCAAGTGGAATTTCTAAATTATGTTACCAAATAACATTAGATGGAGATGCTCAAGAGGAAGTTTGTGAATACACTGATGAAGTGGTTGTTCACTTTCCTGAAGAATCAGAGCACCAATTAGATTTTTACTGCGTAGATAATGTCAACAAAATATCTGCTACAGACTCTGAAATGTTCAAGGTTGAAGGAGAGGAATTCATAATAGAATTGAAAGAAAAGTGGAATTTAATTTCCATACCCTTTAACTTACTCAGCAATGATGTTGAGGAGGTTTTCAGCCAGATTTCAGATAAAGTAGAGATTGTATGGAATTATGATGAGGACGGATGGCATGTTTATTCGCCTGAAGGACCATCTGACTTGACAGAGATAAAACCAGGATATGGTTACTGGGTTAAGGCTACAGAAGACACATCATTAGTTGTTGGCGGCAGCTTATTGAGCCCTGCTCCAGGAATTCCACCAAGCAGACCTCTGCAAAAAGGATGGAATTTAATTGGAAGATATGGCTTGACAGAAGACCAGACAGCATCCTGTGCATTGTTCTCTTTAGTTGACACAACAATAGGACATCCTAGATGGAGTGCATTGTTTAAATACGATGCGGTCAGTGACAAGTTTGTTCCACTTTCTCAATCGAGTTTGACACATCCTGGAGAAGGATACTGGATTGAGCTAGATGTAGCAGACGATTACAGCCCGGCAACAGCTTGCTGGACATTTACCATATAAATTAAAATTTTTATTTTTACTTTTTCTTTTATTTTTTGACTTAGATTCGGAGAACTGAAAAAAGTTTACTTTTTCCTTTATTTTCATCTATTCCGAGTGATTACAATAAAGTATATTTACGACGACAACAATGCTTTTAAACAGAAAAATAGTGTGTTGGACATGAGGAATTCAACAGGGCTTTTAGCAAGGTTGGGAATTATAGTATTTCTATTGAGTTTTATTTCTGCTTTAAATCCGCCTCAGCAGTATTTTGGAGATGTTTCTTATAATGGCCAGATTATTCAGGGAAAATATTCTTTGACTCTTAAACTAATAGGAGTCAATGATTCTATATGCACTATAACTGCAGGAAAATATGGGTGGGATCCTATTTGCTTTATTGAATCTCCAGATTCAGCAAGCGGGATTGTAGGATTTTACCTTTGCGGCCTTAAGATAGGCGAATCTACTTTTTTAAAGGGAGAATCAACAAATCTTAATTTTAATCTGACTTCTGCTGACTGCGGAGCTTGTTCGTCTTCTAGCTCTGGAGGAGGAAGCTCTGGCGGCGGTGGAGGAGGAAGCCATACAACCACAACTACAAAACTCAACACCACTAATCAGAGCAATGAAATCATTAATTTAGGCAGTAATCTTGGGGGATTGGAAGGCAAAGAGGATAAAA
>CAZLRI010000454.1:0-2075 GCA_964561745.1 uncultured Pseudobdellovibrionaceae bacterium
TAAAGTATAAGAACACGCATCTGTTCCAGTATAATTGCTTGGAACATTTATTGTTGAATTGCTTCCGTCTTCAAATTCTATTGTCCAGATACAGCCTTCTGCAGAGGCAACAATAGGAGTGTAAGAAGAGATATTTTTTGTTAGAGAGTAAATAATCTTGTCATAAGGAGAACCGCCTTCTATATTGATAGAGCTTGTTCCAATCTGAACTTTGACTGTGTTGTTCTCATAAACCAGGTTTTGTGCTGGGATGTTGACTGCATACGGGTCTCCGAGATTAATATAAGTTGAATTGAAATCAGATAGGTCAAAGGCATCTTCCCAAAAAAAAGAAGAGCTGTTATAAGTCTGAACCAAGCTTGTCCATTTTGAGCCAGAATAAGAGATTGCCTTGGCCTCGTAGATATTCGTGTCATTAGGGACAAAAAAACTTCCTTGGGTGATATTATTTCCAAAAATAGGAGTCTCTGCAGTAATCACCATGCCTGGAGGAATTATCTTATTATAATCAATCAATAAATATGAATCAGGATACAATTTAGTTGAAAATCCCTCACCGACAATTGTCTGTTCGTAGTATGCTGATTGGATGATTTGCTGGGTGATGTTTGTATATATTTCTATCAGTTCGTTGACATCTGCATTATAATAACCTCCCCCACAACGAGCTACATTTTCAAGTGAATTTCTTATTGTCCCATCGCTTATATCAAATCCCACAGCATTCATGGCTATCCCGTAAGTAGTACAAGCAACAATTGATGCCTGAATTGCGTCATCTCTTGCATTTATAACCCCGCTTCCGTCCAAGTCTGTAGTTGCCCTGTTTTTGAGACACCTTCTATTAGCTCCTCCATCAGTCATGACAACAGTGGACATGTAAGTGTTATCTAATCCACATCCTTCAAATCCATTGCATCCGCTATTACACACCCTTCTTCCTCTTTCTCCACTAAAATCACAATACTCTGAATCTCCGTCACAGACTTCTCCAGTCTCGCTGATATTATTCCCACAACTTCCCCCAAAATTCGCCAATCCCTGAATTTCTTTTAAACTTAAAGGTCTTTTGTAAACCCTTATTTCATCCAGCGCTCCATTAAAATACCTAAAGTTGTTTGGAACACTAAAATTAGTAATTGCTGTATCAAATTGGGCTCTCCCAAAACTATTATTACCATCTCTAAATCCAACAAGATTATTATCTGTATACAACGAGCCATCCTGTATCCCATTTATATAAACAGCAGCACTTGATCCATCCCAAGTTAAAACTAAATGGTACCAGGTATTAACATTCCAAGAACGTGCTACAGTGTTTATATAATCTGTTCCTGTTATGGGGTTTACCCCTCTTCCTTCTAACCTTGCCTGTATAGATCCTGTGAGACCACCCCCAACCCCAAGATCACTTCCTTTAAAAGCAATAAAAGCATTTTCATTATTGTCTCTGTAGTTAGACCAGAGCCCTTGTGTTATAGTATTAGTAGAATTAAAAGTCTGATTGAGTTTAAACCAAAAGGAGATTGTTCCTCCTAGTCCAACATCCCTGAAGTTTTTAGTAGTCAGATAATTAGACCCATTAAATTCTAATCCATTATTGATTATTCCAGGCACATAAATAGGACTTCCTGAGACACTGGCATTATTAGAATTTACTCCTTTATCAAGTATATTGTCGTCAAGATTGTAATAGGCTACTAAATTATCATAAAAATTATAGGTTGCCCTGTTTATCCCACAACAAATACAAGTATTTCCTCCAGCAATCCATTGACTATCAATAACATTCCTCAAAGAAGAATTGTCATTTGAAAGAGGGTGGGCATTTTTATTCTGTGTGGCTGTTTCATAACCTGCCAGCCCAACACGATTGAATGGCGTATTTAAAATCCCATCTACTAAAGCACGATTAGATGCTCTTGCATCACAAATTTTGCAGCCATCTGAATCCTTGCAATTTCCTACAGGGGTGCATGAAACAACATTACAACCTCTACAATTATAAGTCATGCTTCCAGACAAATCTGTCACAGAAAAAACATCAATACTCCCACTGTGGTTGAAAAAATATG
>CAZLRI010000455.1:0-2072 GCA_964561745.1 uncultured Pseudobdellovibrionaceae bacterium
AAAGAAGCCACATCAGATGTGTTATTCAAATCACATTGAATAAAATTGTCTACATTCTCTGAATCATTAAACAACACCAATTTTCTATCTAAACCGTAGATTTCGCATATCTTCTTGTCTAAGTATTCAACCAGACACCTCCCCATTAACCCAGAAACACCTGTAATTAAAAACCGTTTTTTCATACTTATTTGTTTATGTTAAAAACACCCTCGCATTCTTTAACAGCTTTATCTAAATCTTTATGAGTACCTATATCCAACCAATAACCATTGTGTTTATAAACAGCCACCTTATTTTTTTCTTTGATAAGAAGATTAATAAGATTTGGCAAATCCATTTTCTCTGATAATTTCAAATAATTCAAAACAATAGGTTCCATTACATATATACCCATGCTAACTAAATATCTATGTTCTGGTTTTTCTTCATAACATATTAGATTATTATCATTATCAAGATTCAAAACACCAAGTCCAATTTTGTGAATTTGATTAAATGCTCCAATCGTAACACATGACCTTTTAGAAATGTGATATTCAAGCAACTCCTTAAAATCAATATCACACAACAAATCACCATTCATTACTAAAAAAGTTTCGCTTATTTTTTCTGCCATTAACGAAATTGGTGCAGCAGTTCCCATAGGATGAGTCTCACGAGAACAAGTGATATTCATACCCAGCTTAGAACCATTTCCACAATAGGATTCTATCAATTCACCCAAATAACCAGTAGCAAGCATCACCTCAGTAATTCCATGTTTCTTCAAATTTCTAAACAGATGCTCTAATATGGGAACATCTCCTACAGGCATTAACGGTTTAGGCAACACAGTTGTATACGGATATAACCTTGAACCACGCCCTCCTGCTAATATAATAGCTTTCATATTATATATCCTCTTTGATCAAACTTATTGATATTCAATTGTATCCAATCAATTGTATCTTTAAGACCGTTTTCAAATGTAACCATAGGTTTCCAATTAAGCAATCCCAATGCTTTCTTGTTATTTGCCACCAAACATAAAACTTCGCTTTTAGATGGTCGAATTCTTTTTTTATCGCACACAACTATTAATTCTTTATCTAACAATTTTCCTATAATTTTAATAACATCTTTAATAGAGACTTCTCTACCCGTTCCAACATTAATTATCTCACCTAAAACACTATCTGCTTTGGATATCCGTATAAACCCATTTACAGTGTCCTCAACATATGTCCAGTCACGCGTGACATCAATGTTTCCTAATAAAATTTTATTTGATCGAATAGCTTGTGTAATAATAGTAGGAATGATTGCCCTTGCTGACTGTCCCGGACCAAAACAATTAAATGGTCTAATCACAGTTACTGGTAAATTAAATGACATAAAATAACTTAGAGCTACCTTATCTGCAGAGAGCTTGCTCGCTGCATATGGCGATTGTGCCTGATTTGGATGATTCTCATCTATTGGTTTACAAATAGCTGTTCCATAAACTTCACTTGTTGAAGTATGTACAAGTCTTTCCACATTATATTCCATACAGGCATTGAGCACATTGGTTGTTCCAACAATATTTGTATAAATATACTCAGATGGATTGATATATGAATAAGGAATTGCAATTAAAGCACCAAGATGAAACACCGTATCAACCCCTTTGATTGCTTTTTTAACGGAATCACTATCTCTAAGATCTCCCCACATTATTTCAAGATTATTGTTAACATCGGGCACAAAATATTTTAAATTGCCAACGTCTGACCTAGAATTGTAATGACATAGCACTCTTACTGATTTATTTTCCTTCAATAATGTTTTAACAAGATGGCTGCCTATAAAACCAGTGGCACCTGTCACCAAAACATTGTGCATATATCCTCCGAATGCCTTATGTTATAAAATTTATTTCCCTTCATGATATTCTTCTTCAGTATTTATGGTCCAAATATTATCTTTTGATTTTTTGCCTGCAATAATATTATCAACTGCTGTCATTGCAGTAAGCATTGAGTGATCCATATTGTTGGTTCTTTCTCATTTCAAATGGGTAACCCGACTTTGCTATAATCCAACTTTCC